>SCVQ01000390.1 GCA_004296865.1 Nitrospirota bacterium | reverse complement strand
CGCTCGTCGTGCTGGCTGAGATCCAGCCCCATCGCTTCCTCCGCCGCCGAGACCCGCAATCCCACCATGCGGTCAACCAGCTTGAGAATCACGTAGGTTGCAATCGACGAATAGAGCACGGTCGCCACAACGGTCAGCGCCTGGACCCCGAAGAACGCGGGATGACCGAAGAAGAGCCCGTCCGCCCCGGCCGGATTGACCGCCTTGGAGGCGAGAAGCCCCGTGGCCAAGATTCCCATGACCCCGCCGACCCCGTGAATGCCGACGACATCGAGCGAATCGTCGTATCCCAGTTTTCCCTTCCACCGAACGACCGCCACGTAACACACACCACCCGCCGCCAGCCCGATCAGCAGGGCGGAAAACGGGCCCACATAGCCGGCCCCAGGGGTCACGGTCGCCAGCCCAGCCACCGCTCCACTGGCGATTCCCAATACGGTGGGGCTCCCCCGATGGAACCACTCCACCAGCATCCACGTCAGCGCCGCCGCGGCCGCCGCCGTATGCGTGGCAATAAATGCGCCCACGGCCGTCCCGTTCGCCCCTAGCGCGCTCCCCGCATTAAACCCGAACCAGCCGAACCAGAGCAGGCCGGTCCCCAGCAAGGTCAGCGGCAAATTGTGGGGAGCCATATAGTCGGTCCCATACCCCTGCCGTTTCCCGAGGACAAGGGCGCAGACGAGCGCAGCCGTGCCCGAGCTGATGTGCACAACCGCCCCGCCGGCAAAGTCCAACGCGCCCATCTTGGCCAGCCAGCCGCCTCCCCAGAGCCAATGTGCGAGCGGGCCGTAGACCAGCACGGACCAGAAGACGGCGAACAACAGCAGGGCGCTGAATTTCATACGCTCGGCAAAGGCTCCGGTGATCAGCGCCGGCGTGATCGCGGCAAACATGAGTTGAAACACCATAAAGGCCTGGTGTGGGATCGTGGGACCGTAGGTGGGATGGGGGTCCATAGTCACCCCCTTCAGCCCCACCCACTCCAACCCGCCGGTGATGCCCCATTTGTCCGGCCCGAAGGCCAGGCTGTAGCCGACCACCACCCAGAGCAAGCTGATCATACAGAGAATGACAAAACTCTGCGCGATGGTCGCTAATACATTCTTGCTCCGGACCAAGCCGCCGTAAAACAACGCCAGACCAGGCACGATCATCAACAGCACCAGCGCCGACGAGGCCAAGACCCAGGCTGTATCACCCGTGTCGATCTTGGCCGGCGCTTGACTCGACGCCCCCTGAGCCAGGGCGACCGTCGCCCAGAGCACCCCACACAACGTCAGCAACAATCCGCCGCCATACCGTTTCACATCCCGCACGATGCCCTCCTTCGTCACACAGGCCCCACGGACAGACTGGACGGTCGGCGCATAAAAAAACGTCCCCAGCCCCAAGTGGGACCGAGGACGCCATTGTCCGTCAGTCACGTGTGGTAAATGACAGGAACCGCCATTGTTTTCTAGTATGGCGGGCACTTATACGCGTTCATCCAACTCCCTGTCAAGTTTGCTTCGACTTGAGCGCATACCTAGAACCTCTTGTACTCCAGCCATTTCCCGTTGAGCGTGATCTTACAACGGGCCTCCCCATGACTCCCGACCACCCGCTCCATGTCGATGGTGAAATCAATCGCGCTCATGATACCGTCCCCGAACATTTCATTGGCCATCTCGCGCATCGAATCCCCATAGACACCGATAATTTCCAGAAGCCGGTACTTGAATGGATCGGTGGTGTTCGGAAAATCCTCCCGCACCGGATACTGTGTGAGCCACTCCGTCGTGGCCTTATCGAGCCCCAAGGCCTTGCCCACCTTCTTCGCTTCAGCCGGGAGCAACCGTTGATTCCCGTTCAACGCTGCCGCGACAAACATCGGATTCCTCTCCACCAACTTCGCCAGCTTGGCGATCGTCACCTTCTTGGCCATACGCTTGGCTTTAATCACATCGCACGTCTGCTTCGATTTCATCGCACCCTCCCTCGTTGAACTTCACCGCCCCTCAGGTGCGGCACTATACCATAAGGCTGTTTCCAATCCCTCGTCAAAACCTCACAACCAGAGGAACCGCATCCTCCGACTGTTCCGATGCGCCCGCCCCGCCGGCTGCCCCATGCGAGGCATGGCGCACCAGGAAATGGATGACGTGGTTCCTGATCTTGTAATAATGCGGGTGCTCGATGATCGTGTCCCGCGAGCGCGGCCGCGGGATCGTGACGTCCACGATCTCCGCGATCCGCGCCGACGGCCCGTTGGTCATCAGCATGATCCGGTCCGACAGCAGGATCGCCTCGTCCACGTCGTGGGTCACCATGAAGACCGTGTTGCGAGTCGCGTTCCACATCTGGACCAATTCCTCCTGGATCACCCCCCTGGTCAGTGCGTCGATCTGTGCGAAGGGCTCATCCAGCAACAGCACTTTCGGCTCGATGGAGAAGGCCCGCGCCAGCCCCACCCGCTGCTTCATGCCCCCCGACAGTGCGGTCGGCCGCTTGTCCTCCGCCCCTTTCAACCCCACCAGCTCGATGTACTTGTGGACATGCGCGGCGATCTTCTCCCGTTCCCAGTCCGGATAGGCCGCCCGGACCGCCAACCGGATGTTTTCGAACACCGTCATCCAGGGCATCAGGGAGAAATTCTGGAACACCACCATCCGGTCCAATCCGGGGCCGGAGACTTCCCGCCCGTTGAGCAAGATCGCCCCTCCCGACATCGTCTCGAGGCCGGCAATGATGTTCAAGAGCGTGCTCTTGCCGCAGCCCGAGTGACCGATAGTCGTCACGAATTCGCCCTTGTCGATCTTGATCGTCGCATCCTTGAAAATGCAGACCTGCCCGGACCCGGATGGGCTCGGGAAGTACTTGGTGACATGGTCGATCTCCAGAAAAGCCATCCGCTCCTCCCCCTTGTTTACTCCTGATACGTGACGAGGCCGGCCAGTTTGTTGAATCCGGAATCCAGGATGACCCCGACCACCCCCACGACCAGGATGGCGAAGATCACGCCGGCGATATCCAGATTGTTCCATTCGATCCAGCTGAGGTAGCCGACTCCCAGCTCGCCCAGCAGCATCTCGGCCGGCACCACCGCCACGAGTGCGCTCCCGAACGAAATCCGGAGCCCATTCACGATGGTCGGCGCCGCCCCGGGCAGGATCACCTTGTAGAGGCGTTTGAACCAGGACAATTGGAGGATGGCGGCGACGTGGAGATAATCTTTGCGCAGGGAATTGACCCCGAAGGCCGTCGTGGCCAAAGTCGGCCAGATGGCCGCCATGAACACGACCAGCACGGCGGTCCATTTCGGATCCTTTACCGTGTAAAGCAGCAGCGGCATCCAGGCCAGAGGGGAAATCGGCTTGAGGATTTGGATAAAGGGATTGACCGCCTGAAACAGTACTTTGTTGAGGCCCAGGAGCACACCGAGTATGATCGCCACCACGGAGGCCGCCAGAAATCCGGCTCCGAAGCGGGTCACCGTATAGAGCACCAGGTAGGCGATCCCATGGTCGTTCGTCCCTTTCTTGACGAAGGCCTCGCCCAACTCGGAGCGAACCTTGTCCAACACCGCCAGCGGCCCCGGCACCCCCTTCACCTTCTCCTTTTCCGGATTCCACGCGTACCCGCCCTCGGCCGTTCGCATGATATCGCCGTTGAACTCCAGC
>SCVQ01000389.1 GCA_004296865.1 Nitrospirota bacterium | reverse complement strand
GCTCTTCCGATCTCGCCGGCTGTTTGAGCGCCATCTATACGGAAGGCAGCAAAGGCACCATCACCCCCTACGGGCGCGTCGAGTTGGATGCGATCTACAGCAGTAGAAACAACAACCCGCTGGACCCGGGTCAGTTTAACGGGTATGCCACGGCGGCGGGCAAGGGGGGGAATGCGTCCAGCACCCTGAACCCACGGTATAGCGTCTTCGGTGTCCGCGCCGACCGGACTGACGGCAAGCACTCGCTGACCGGTGTGGTCGAAGTGGATTTCTACGGACAGACGGACAATGCCGGCAACCTCCCCCCCCGTCTTCGCTTGGCCCACGTGAAGTATACGAACGACAAGACCAGCCTCACGGCGGGCATGGACTGGACTCCGATCATGGCCCTGCATCCGGACTTGATCGACTTCTCGATCATGGGCTACGGCGGCAACCTCTGGCAACGTCTTCCGCAAGTCACCGCACGACACCAATTCAACGAGAATGTCGAGGGATTGTTGACCGTCATGCGGTTCGAGCGTGGCCTATCTGCTGTCCAGGGGAGGCAACAGTCACGACCAGATGGTACGAACGGTTGTACTGCCCCAAGCTTCGGCTCGAGCTCCTGCACGTTCAATGATCCGGTGCAGCATCCCTATTATGGAGGCAGACTGGGCTATACGGGGACTGGAAGTCTGCAAGGGACAATGGTGGCGGCCAGCGTGGCTTACCGCTATTACCGGTCTGCGGCGATCCCAGGCAACACCACGTTCCAATCTGGCCAGGACATCAATTCCTACCTCGTCGGTGTTGAATTGGTACATCCCCTCACCAGAAACCTGAAGTTCTCTGGAGAGATTGCCTACGGTCAGGGGCTTGGCGTGGAGTTCTTCCGGTACAACCAGGAATTGAACCTGACGACCGGCAAACCGGTCCGCACCCTGGTCGGCTGGGGCCAGTTGAGCTACGCACCGACGAAAAACTATACGTTCCTGGCCGGCTATGGGTTCGACAACCCGAACAAGAGCGATCTGAACGGGAGCACAACTGTTGCAAACACCCAGTACCTGTCCAACCAGCGGACCTATCTGACGATGGTCCATCCCATTTGGGCCGACTTCTACCTGGGTGCGGAGTTCCAGAACCTCTGGACCCAGTGGACGACCCAGGAGCGGTTCTCGGGGCAACAGTACAACGTGTCCGTATGGTACAACTTCTGAAACCGGACGGTGAGTCACTCAGACTTACGTGAAAGGAGCAACGACCATGAAGCCTATAACTGATAACGACGAGACACAAGGTGAGAACGGGGAATCCCGGCGCGATTTCTTAGTCAAGGGTACGAAGGCGGCAGCCAGCATCGGCGTGGCGGCTTTGTTGGGGAACTTGGGAACTTGGGCGCTGTCCTATGCGGCGGACAAGGAGCCGATCAAGATTGGGGTGCTCCATTCCTTGAGCGGCACGATGGCGATCAGCGAGGTCTCCCTGCGCGACGTGGTCCTGATGGCGGTGGAGGAGATCAACGCCAAGGGCGGCATCCTGGGCCGTAAGATCCAGCCGGTGGTGGTGGACCCAGCCTCCAACTGGGACCTCTTCGCGGAGAAGGCGAAGCAGTTGTTGCTGGTGGACAAGGTGGCCGTGGTCTTCGGCTGCTGGACTTCGGTGAGCCGCAAGTCCGTCCTGCCGGTCTTTGAAAAAAACAATGGCCTGCTCTTCTATCCCGTGCAGTACGAAGGGGAGGAGTGCTCCCACAACGTGTTCTATACCGGCGCGGCGGTCAACCAGCAGGCGGTGCCGGCCGTGGAATATCTGATGAGCAAAGAAGGAGGCGGGCACAAGAAGTTCTATCTCTTGGGCACCGACTATGTGTATCCTCGCACGACGAACAAAATTCTGAGGGCCATGCTGCTGGCCAAGAAGGTGCCGGCGGCCAACATCATGGAGGAGTACACGCCGTTCCATCACCAGGACTATCAGACCATCGTCGGCAAGATCAAAAAGTTCGCAGCCGGCGGCGGAGCGGCTGTGATCAGCACGATCAACGGGGACAGCAACGTGCCCTTCTACAAGGAGTTTGCCAACCAGGGATTGAGGGCCGAGGATGCGCCGATCATGGCCTTCAGCGTGGCCGAAGACGAGCTGCGCGGCATGGACACCACGGCGCTGGTCGGGCACCTGACTGCCTGGAACTACTATCAGAGCGTGGACACGCCGCAGAACAAGCAGTTCGTAGCGAACTTCAAAGCCTACTGCAAGAAGAACAACCTGCCGGACGGTGAGAAGCGCGTCACGGACGATCCAATCGAAGCAGCCTATTTCGGCGTCCATGTCTGGAAGCAGGCGGTGGAGAAGGCCGGCAAAACGGATGTGGATGCGGTGCGCAAGGCGGTCTACGGGCAGAAGTTCCTCGCGCCGGGCGGGGAGATCAAGATGGACGAGGCCAATCAGCATACGCACAAGCCGGTCCTGATCGGGGAGATTCTGAAGGACGGGCAGTTCAAGACGGTCTGGCGGTCGAAGGGGTTGGTCAAGCCGGAACCCTGGAGCGAGTACACGAATCCCGAGAAGGGCTGCGACTGGATTCAACATCAGGGGACGTACCAGAAGAAAGCCTGAGGACGCAGACGTGTACGTGGTGAAATGAGAAGGATACTCTGGTTATTGCTCCTGGGATTGTGTTCTCTCTGGAGCAGCGTCGGGCAGGGCCGGGCGGAGGAGTCGGTGGCGTCTCCTCCGCCCGCTGCGCTTGAGAAGGCCCTGACCGATCTGTCGAGCGACGATCCGGCGGTCCAGGACGCGGCTGTCTTGATCTTGATCGAGCAGGATGATGCCGGTCTGCTTCCACGGCTGGAGGAACTGCGGGGCAACGCGGACCGGGGCTTGCGGATGGCGCTCAAGCCCGTGATCGATCTGCTCCGGAACAAAAGCAAACTGCAGAGTCCTGATCCCAACGTGCGCCGGTCCGCCGCCGCGGATCTGGCCGCCATCGGCAAGCCGATCGTCGTGACCTGGTTGGAAGATGCCCTCAAGACCGAACCGGATCGGTGGGTGCGCTATACGATCGATGAGTCCGTCAATCTCATCAAGCTTGCGGAGAATGATCCGCAGGTCAAGATCGCGGCCGCCGCCAAGCTGGGCGAACTGCGCAGCCAGAACGCGATCCCGCATTTAACAGAACTTGTCGGTGGAGCTGCGTCGGAGGCTGGTGGAGGCACTGGTCAGGCGGAGCAAGCCCAGCACGCGATGGTAGCGCGGGCTGCCAAGGAGGCGATCGAGCAGATCGAATCCTGGGGAAGCTGGACCAGCGCCATCGAAACGCTGTTTCGAGGCCTCAGTCTCAGCTCCGTGCTCTTGCTGATGGCGTTGGGTCTGGCGATCATCTTCGGCCTCATGGGCGTGATCAACATGGCCCACGGCGAGTTCATGATGCTGGGGGCCTATGCTACCTTCCTGACGCAGGAATGTTTTAAGGCCTATCTTCCGGTTGGGCTCTTCGACTATTATTTTCTCCTGGCCATGCCCGGCTCGTTCCTGGTGGCCGGGCTGTTCGGGCTTTTCTTGGAAGCGACCCTGATCCGCTTCCTGTACGGCCGTCCGCTGGAGACCCTGTTGGCCACTTGGGGCGTCAGCCTGGTCCTGATTCAGGGAGCCCGGGTGGTCTTCGGGGACTTGACGTCCGTTGTCGCCCCGAGCTGGCTGAGCGGCGGGATGCAGGTCATGGTGGGCGTGCAGTTGCCGTACAACAGGCTGTTCATTATCGCGTTGGCGTCGCTCTGCGTCGCCGGCATCTATCTGCTGCTGTTTCGTAGCGGCGTGGGGCTCAGGGTGCGGGCCGTAATGCAGAACCGGGACATGAGCGCCTGTCTGGCCATCCCGACT
>SCVQ01000388.1 GCA_004296865.1 Nitrospirota bacterium | reverse complement strand
GCCTCCCAATCGACAGTCCACCTGGCCGGCCACCAGCATCCCCTTGTCGATGTTGTGATGGAGGATGCGTCCGAAGGCCTTCTGATAGGCGCGTGACAACTCGATGGAGATCCGTTCCGCTACCGCATCACAGATCGTATCCGGATGGCCCTTGCCTTTGCGCTCCACGATCTCGACGCGTTGTTCTTGGACCGGGACTGTGGGCGAGGCTTGAATCACGATGTCGTTGGTCATGAAAACCTCTTCTGCAGAGTTCTATAAGCAAAGGGGCGGCCAACTGCGTCGAACTGAGACCTTAGCTAAGAACGTGAATAATTGGCGAATCGCAGTGGGTCTGCAAGACGCAACCCTTGCCCTCAACCCTGAGTGAGGAGAATTGCTACAAACGGTGGAATCTGGAAGGGCCAAGACGCTACAGAGACTCCATCCTGGAAAGCCGTTCTCTCTGTTCCTATTCGATTCGCTGATCTGGCATATACCTTGTATCATGTCATGTGAGGTGGTTGATACAAGACCGACATCGAGGTGATCGACATGAATCAAGTGATTGTTTGGCATTCGTGGCATTGTGGTTGCGCGTGAGCCGATGAGGGGCTGAATCCATGATCCGGGTGCGATTTCACGGGCGAGGCGGGCAGGGAGCCAAGACGGCATCGCGCATTCTCGGCACGGCCGCGTTCAAGGAAGGGTTCACGGCTCAGGATTCGCCGATCTACGGAGCGGAGCGCCGTGGCGCGCCGGTGGCCGCCTTTACACGTTTTTCCCGCGGTCCCATCCTGGAGCGGGGCTTGATCGCGAGCCCCGATCTCGTCGTCGTGGCTGACGAAACGCTCTTGTCCGATCCCGCGGCTCGTGTGTGTGAGGGAGTGACGGATGCGACAGCCGTGTTCGTCAATACGACGCGAGCGCCGGAAGAACTCCGGAAGGAGAGCGGGTGTCCTGGCCGGCTGACCACACTGGACCTGACCGGCCTGGCACTGGCGAAGCTGGGCAAGGTGGGAGCGTTGAGCGCGATGCTGGGGGCCGTGGCAGTCCGCTTGGTTGGGTTTGGTGTGGAGAGCCTCCGCGCCGCCATTGCGGAGGAGCTTGGCTCACTTGGACTGTCTCCGTCGGTGATCGAGCAGAACCACACCTTGGCCGCCGAGTGTTTTCAGACGGTGCCGGTGATCCCGGTCAGCGAAGCGGCTGCCGAGGGGACTGGGGGTGGAACAGTCGCGTCTCTCTGGACGCCGGCCTATGATCCGCCGACCAGGGGAGCCCCTCGCATTGCGGCCTGTGCCAATGCGCCACAGCGGAAGACCGGCGACTGGCGGGTGTTCCGTCCCGTGCTCGAGCCGGAGAAGTGCAACGGTTGCACCTTGTGCTTCGTCTATTGTCCGGAGGCCGCAATCACGCTGACCGAGAACGACCGGCCCGTGATCGATTACGATCATTGCAAGGGCTGCATGCTCTGCGTCGAAGAGTGCCCGACGAAGGCCTTGAAAATCGAGCGCGAACCGGCGATCGCAAAGAGCGAATAGCCGATAGCTGAGAGCGTATGGCTACCAACGAAATGATGACCGGCAACCTGGCGGCGGCCTGGGGGGCGAGGCTGGCGGAGGTGGATTATGTCCCAGCCTTTCCCATCACGCCGCAGACCGAGATCGTGGAGGCGCTGGCGGGCTGGTGCGACAATGGCGACCTGGCGGCCCGCTTCGTCACGCTGGACTCCGAACATTCGATGATGACGGCCGCCGGCGCCGCCGCTGCAACCGGGGCCAGGGTCTTTACGGCCACCTCAAGTCAGGGGCTCCTGTATGCCTTCGAAGTCCTCTATACGATCGCCGGCTGGCGGGTGCCGCTGGTCTTGGTCAATGTCTCGCGGGCCCTGGCTTCGCCGATCACACTGGAGCCGGATCACAACGATGTGCTGGCGGCGCGCGATTCCGGCTTTCTTCAGATCCACGTCGAGACTTGCCAGGAGGTGCTGGATTCGATCCTGATGGCCTATCGGATCGCAGAGGACCCACGGGTCTGTTTGCCGGCGATGGTGAACCTGGATGGCTTCTACCTCTCCTTCACCAGGGAACCGGTGATGCGCCCGGACCCCGAACAGGTCCGGGCATTCTTGCCGCCCTATCGGCCGCCCCATCTGGGCTTGAAGGCTTCGGCCCCGCAGGCGCTTGGCGTGGCCGTGCTCGGCGGGGCGGCCTATTCCTACTTCCGCCATCAGATGCACCTGGCATCGGTCAATGCCCTGGCGGTTCATCAAGAAGTTGCAGCGGACTTTGCGCGTCTGTTCGGCCGGCGCTACGATCTGATCGAGGACTATCGGCTGGAGGGGGCTGAAGACGTCCTCGTGATGAGCAACGCCTTTGCGTCCAAGGGAAAGGCTGCGGTAGACGCAGCCCGCGCGCGGGGGCGACGGGTCGGCCTCCTGCGACTGCGGGTGATTCGCCCCTGGCCTGCCGAAGCAATTGTGGCCGCCCTCAAGGGACGACGGGCCGTCGCGGTGCTGGACCAGAACCTGGCGCCGGGGCTCGGCGGGATCCTCTTCCAGGAAGTGGCCGCCTCCCTTTCCCATGCACCGACCCGTCCTCGGGCGCTCTGCTCGTACATCGGAGGGCTGGGCGGCAAGAATATCTCCGACGCGGAGTTCGAATCGATCTTTGCCCAGACGGCGGAAGCGGGCGTACGGGGCCAGGGGATCGGGCCGGTGTTACTCTACACGGAGGAAGAGCGGCGCGAGATGGAGCAGTTGTTGGCGACCGCAGGAACCACAAATAAGGAGCTGTCAGCCTTCAGCTCTCAGCAATCAGCCGGGGGCCCCAAGCTGAAAGCTGATAACTGACCGCTGAAAGCTTTTTTGACTATGGCCTGGCAACGAGAGACATACAAGAAGATCAAGCAAATCCCTGCGGAGGAATATGTGCTGCCCGGCACGGCCCTCTGTGCTGGCTGCGGCGGCTTGGAAGCGTTGCGCTTGGCGGCCAAGGTGCTGGGCGAGAAAGTCGTCTACGTGAACGCTGCCGGCTGTTTCACCTTGCTGGCGGTCTATCCCTTCACTCCCTTCAAGGGGTCCTGGCTCTACACGACGATGGGCTCGGCGCCGGCCGGCGCGCAAGGGATCCGGGACGCGCTGGATGTCCTGATTGCAAAGCATCGGTTGCCCAAGGAGGAAGACCTCAAGGTGGTCGTGCTGGCTGGGGACGGCTCGACCTACGAGATGGCCCTGTCGGCCACGTCCGCAGCCATCTATCGGAATCTGGACTTCTATTATTTTTGCTATGACAACGAAGCCTATGGAAACACCGGCGTGCAACTGTCCGCGGCGACTCCTTATGGGGCGCAGACGTCCACGACCCCCTGCAGCCTGCAACATCCGTCCGGCGCCGTCCGGGAGAAAAAAGATCTCTTCGCAATCTGGCGCGCGCACCGGCCGCCCTACATGGCGACGATTTCCCCCCGCCACCCTTTGGACCTTGCGGAAAAGTTCGCGCGGGCTGCGCGGTTCACCGGCCCCAAGCTGTTCCTGGCGCTCTCGGCTTGCCCCACCGGCTGGGGCTTCGATCCCGCCCAGACTACGGAGGTGGCCAAGCTCGCAGTCGAAACCGGCCTCTGGCCGCTCAAGGAGGCGATCCATGGCGAGGTCACGCATACC
>SCVQ01000387.1 GCA_004296865.1 Nitrospirota bacterium | reverse complement strand
AATTCAACGGTCCGTCGCAAGGCTTCCGTCGGGTGCCGGTGATCCGCCTCCACCAGCACCCCGCCCGGGAACAGCCGCCTGGCTTCCTCTCCGACCGCCGTGCCCATGTCCAGGATGGCTTGCGTCTGCTCGTCCGGCTCGGCGGCCAGCTCGCGTTGGTGGATTTCAAAATACAGCCGCTTGTGACACTGCAGGCCGGACAGAAACTTGGATTTCGACAGGCGGTAGGAACCGGGGGGACGGGAAGCTGATCGCTCCAGCAAGATCTCCATGGGTAGAGACTGGCCCATCAACCCCGCGCTTGTCAACGGATCATCGGCCACTAAATCTTCCTTCTCAATATAATAAGATAAGCGCCCAATGCCCCTTCGCGACGACTTTCTGCTAGGATGGGTTTTTATATCCGGGACCGCCGCACCACACACCGATCGATGAATTCTGGAATCAGCCAAATTCGCCGGGCAGTCATGACGCTGGCGCTGCCCGTGACGGTCAGCAGCCTGCTTCAGCGTGCCGAAGGCATCTTGGACATTTTTCTGGTCGGGGGCTTGGGCGCCTCGTCGATCGCCGCCGTGGGGATCGGCCAGTTGCTGGCGTTCTTTTTGCTCCCGGTCGGAGCCGGACTCTCGGTAGGCGCCACCGTCGTCATCGCGCAACTCTGGGGAGCCCGCCGGCTCGGCGACGGTCGTGAGGCCGCGGTCCACGTGCTCGGCCTGGCCATCCTGGCCTCGCTGATCCTCATGGGACTCGGCCTGGCGTTCGCCCCATCCGTGATGCAGGTGCTCGGCGCAAGTCCGGAGGTGATTGCGCTGGCCGTCCCCTACGTCGAGATCATTTTCCTCGTCATTCCCTTCACCATGCTGATTCAGATTCTCTCCGGCATCCTGCACGGGACCGGGGACACCCGCACCCCCATGTACTGCATGATCGGGGTCAATATCCTGCACGTATTGCTGGCGTATCCGTTGATCTACGGACGATGGGGCTTTCCGAACCTCGGCGTCTCCGGCGCCGCGGTGGCGGTGGGGATCGCGGAAAGCGCCGGTGTGGTGTTTCTGCTGATCCGCTGCCGGCCCCTGCTGACCTGGCCGCGCCGGTTGCGCGGCGACCTGCTTCGCGCGGGCTGGGATGTCGGCGCACCGGTCTTCGGGGAGCGGATGGTCCAGCAGATCGGCGTGCTGGCCTACAGCAAACTCGTGCTCCTGTACGGAACGGCCGCCTATGCCGCACACCAGGTGGGGCTGGCCATCGAAGCCTTTTCCTTCTTGCCCGGTTACGGATTCGCGATCGCGGCCGCGACGATGGTCGGCCAAAGCATCGGCGCCGGCAAATACACCCGCGCCAAGCTGGAAAACTGGGAAGCCAACCGGCTGGCCGCCATCGTCATGGCCGCGATGGGCGTGATCTTCTTTTTCTTCCCCTACGCGCTCCTCCGCGCCTTCACCGACGACCCCACGGTGATCGACCTCGGCACGCTCTACCTCAAAATCGTCGCCCTCCTCCAAATTCCCCTGGCTGTGACCATGGTCCTGGCGGGCTCGCTGCGCGGGGCCGGCGACACCCGCTACATAATGGTGGCCACCCTCGTCGGCATGTGGGGGCTGCGCCTGCCGATCGCCGGTATCGGCGCCCTGTGGCTACACCTGGACCTGATCTTTATCTGGGGAGCGATGGCGGCAGACTGGTTGGTGCGGATGGGGCTGCTCGTCTGGCGCTACCGCTCCGAACGGTGGCGCGCCATTCAGGTGATTGCGCGATAAGCACGGCTCGCTCAACAGGTTTTGGTCGACGGTCTCGTATCCCGACCGGAACCGATCGTCAACTCGATACGCGCTACCGCCTTCACGTTCGCACAGAGATCGCCCAGGCCCGGCGTGATCAATCGGAACGGGCCGCCCTTCTGTTCCGGCAGGGGCGCGCCATCGAGCTGATAGACGAGGATTCCGTAATCCTCCGCCTGCTGTCGCGTCAAGCTCGCTGCAAACTGCCCGTCCTGTGCGTGGAAGGTAACGTGGTCGACGCCGATGGACAGGGCCGGCACTTCCAGCAAACCCTTCACACGAACGCCCCGACCTTTCATGCCGGGCACCTGCACCCCCACATCCGACACCTGATGCTCGGCCGGCAACCCGGCCAGCGCATCGCGATCCAGCACGATGGGCTGGATCACGGCGCCATCGATCCGCAGGACCCCCGGCCCGCTCTTCTCCCGCTCCGTGATGGCCTTGATCATGGCGGTCAATGCGTCGTTGAGCGGGGTCGGAATGCCCAAATCCTTCCCCCGTCTGGCGACGTAGCCGTTGAGGGAATCGATTTCGGTCCGGCGGCCCGCCTTCCAATCGTCATACATAGACGTATGGATGTCTCGGATCTCCTGGGACCACCGCACCACCTTGTCCGCCATGTCCGGCGCCAGCGGCACGTGGAGCCCCGCCGAGACCGCCGCCACCTCCCCGACAATCTGCTGGATGACGCCGAGCATCTCGGGATGATCCAGCGCTTTCGCCACCCGGTCGTTGATGATGACCGTGAGGGGATTGAAGACGCAGTTCCAACACATCTTCTCCCACTTGCTCCGGCGAATGTCCTCGGACAACTGGCAGGGAATCCCCGCCTGCTTGAACAGGTCCACGATCTGCAGGACACGGGCACTCTGATGTCCCATGAGTTCCCCGACGGCGACCGACCCGCGCTTGTAGTGCTCGATCACGCCCGGCTCGACGATCTTGGAATAGATGTAGGCCACGCCGCCCACCACACAATCGCGCTTGAAGCGGGCCAGGAGCCGATCCTCGACGTCCACGCCGTTCTGCAAAGTCAGGAGGACGGTCTGCTCCGTCATGACCGGTTCGATTTGGGCCAAGACCTCGTCCAGGTCGTAGACCTTGACGGAGAGGATGATCAGATCGGGCCGGGGCAGGTCACGGGGGTCCGAGGCGGCCCGCGGTCGCACCGTGAAAGTGCCGGCGGCGCTCTTGATCGTCAGGCCTCGCTCCTGCACGGCTTGATATGTTCGCGGTCGCAGCAAGAAGCTGACGTTGGAATTGGACTTGGCCAGATGCGCGCCGAAAAATCCTCCGACTGCCCCGGCCCCCACCATCATGACGTGTTGCATAAAAACCTCTGGAAAACGCGATCAACTCTCAGCCTTCAGCTTTCCAAAACCTGCTCTTGCCTTAAAGCTGACGGCTGATTGCTGACCGCTGAAAGCTTCCG
Organism: Nitrospirota bacterium; assembly: GCA_004296865.1. GTDB lineage: Bacteria > Nitrospirota > Nitrospiria > Nitrospirales > Nitrospiraceae > SCVQ01. Next base: position 280 of record SCVQ01000387.1, on the reverse strand, counting down.
CTACTATAGCACGCTGTTCCGGATCGGAAAAAGTGGCGTATACTCCTAGGCGGATCGCGGCGAAAGAAGCCACCGTGCAGCCAACCGAGCCCATCCAAGAAATTCGGGAACGCCTTTCCAAGGCCGGTTCCGTGGTCGTGTTGACCGGCGCCGGCATCTCAGCCGAAAGCGGCGTCCCCACATTCCGAGGCGCCGACGGCCTCTGGAAAAATTTCCGCGCCGAAGACTTGGCCACGCCGGAAGCCTTTGCGCGGGACCCTCGTCTCGTCTGGGAATGGTA
>SCVQ01000386.1 GCA_004296865.1 Nitrospirota bacterium | reverse complement strand
GGGAAAATTACCGGCTTTTCGAGAATCTCAACCAGGAATCGCTCAGGATTCTGCTCGATGATGGCCTGATGTTTCTCTCGAACGCGAAGTTTCGAAACCTTGCGCTGACCGAGCCGAGGAAGTACTTTGCAAGGGCGTTCTTTGAAGATGCAAAGAGTTTGGTAAAAGATTTGAAGCCGGAGTATCTGGACAACTGCGAAAAGGTTGGCATTAGGCCGCAGCTCGTGAATTGGGGAAAGAAGGAACTCGTGATGGACTTCATGGTGCTCAAGGATCAGGGAAGCCTGCACATCTTGAATGCCATTTCCCCGGCCTTTACCAGTTCGATGGCGTTTGCCGACTATGTGGTGGACACCTATCTGTGTGGCAGCGGCGGGAAGAAAACAGGCGAGGGCAGTTTCTTGTCGGGCGTTCAAAGTCCAACGCCTGTCGTTTCTTGAATGTAAATTATGAGCCGGATTTGGGACCAGCTTCGTAGCGATCACTATCTCGGTCTCGTTCCCTGGGCCTGGGTGCAGTTGGAGAGCGCGGAGGCTCCTGGCCCATTTCCCTTTATCGGCGGGGTGGCCCCGGAAGTCGTCGCCAGCCTACACGAAGCCCATCAACTGCTTCTGAGTTCGGTTGAGACGGCGATCAGCGATGTCTTCTCACGCCGGGCTTCACTTGATGATCCCGCGTTACGGACCCGGCTGGAGGATGCCTATGCCGAGCTTGTGGCATCGCGTCCGCATTTAAGCGCCCACATCAAGTGTGGGCGTGGTCCGGATGGCACGTTTCGGTGGGAGTTTCCGCTGGACCCGACCAAGTCTGAAACGGTCACCAATGCCGGGCTCAGTGTCTTCAACGCAGTCGCCAGACAGATGGTCCCGCTCCGGTTCGAGCGGCCGATTGGCCCGGCTGTCGGGAAATTCATCGGATTTTTGGATGGCACTCACCGGGTCTCGGAGGTCAGGACGGTGGCGACGGCATTGGGCCGTGATCTAGAGCGGCACCTCACCGGCCTCCTCGAATTACTTCAGAAGCACGAATGCCTGGCCCTGTCGGAACGAGCGTCTATACGCGACCAATGGCTTGCGGCGACCCATGACCAGGACGTGGTCCATCTGGGCCATGCCGCGTTGCTCTATCGGCAGCGAGAGCAGTTTTTCCTCTTCGATCCTTGGTTGATGCCGTGGTTTGCCGAATCGCCGGTGCCGTCTCTCTGGGGATCGCTGCTTCCCAGGCCTGCCGCGATCTTTTTGACGCATGACCATGACGACCATGTGGACCCTCGCACGTTGCTGCACATGCCCAAAGATATTCCGATCGTCGTGCCGAGCCGGCGGAACCGCCGGGCACTCTATTACGATTACCTATCGCTCTTCCGCGAACTCGGGTTCGCGCAGGTTATCGAGTTGGCGCATGGGGAAACTTGGACGTTCGCCAGCGGGGCAGTGGTCTCGGTCCCGTTTTTCGGGGAAGACCCCTGTGATATTGAGATGCCGCGGAACTGCTATCTGGTTGCCGACCGCGGCCGCAACACGCTCGTGCATGCGGATAGCGGCCCAACCAATTCAGGCAAGTCGGCTGTGAAGGAGGGGGTGATTGACGAGTTGGTGAGGAAATACGGGCCGATCGCGACCGTCTTGGCCTCCCAGCAACAATTGCTGGAGGTGCGGACCTATGCGGCCCATGCTTGCCTGTCCGCCCCGGGAAAATGGTTGGAAGTCGGCGAAAACGGATACCTAACGAACGGTTATCTGGCAGAGCTTGCAGCCAGTGCGAAGGCGCGCTTGTTCGTTTCTTATGCGACCGGCGGGGCGGACTGGTACCCGGACCATCTTTCCTTCATGTTTAGCAAGCGCAACCCATCCAGGACCGCGCTCCTGACAGCCAATTGGGAACGTCCGGAGGAGCTGAAAGAGAAGTTAGCGCCTTCTGGGTGCGGATACCATTATAGCCACGCGCTCGACGTCTTTCGGCCAACTGCCGATGGAGGGACAGAGGTGGTTTCTGCCACTGAGAGGTTGGCCCCTCTCCAACTCTATCGGCTAGACCACGGCGACCCATTCTTTATGAAATCTAGGGGCAAGGTATAGAGAAAACGACATCTTCAGCGCTTTTCATAGTCGCGGTGTCCTCAGCTTGACTTCTCCTGTACTATAT
>SCVQ01000385.1 GCA_004296865.1 Nitrospirota bacterium | reverse complement strand
TTGACATCGACGACGATGCCGTCGACGCCCGGGGGCACGGTCAACGACGTGTCCTTCACATCGCCGGCCTTTTCGCCGAAGATCGCGCGCAACAGCTTTTCCTCGGGAGTCAGCTGCGTTTCGCCCTTGGGCGTGACCTTGCCGACCAGAATGTCGCCCGGCTTGACCTCGGCGCCGATGCGGATGATCCCGCTCTCGTCCAGGTTCCGAAGCGCCTCCTCCCCGATGTTCGGAATATCGCGGGTGATGTCTTCCTTCCCGAGCTTGGTATCGCGCGCCTCGACCTCGAACTCTTCGATGTGAATGGAGGTGAACACGTCTTCCCGCACTAGCTTCTCGCTGAGCAGAATGGCGTCCTCGAAATTGTAGCCGCCCCACGGCATGAAGGCCACCAGCACGTTGCGCCCCAGGGCCAATTCGCCCTGATCGATGGCCGGTCCATCGGCCAACACCTGCCCTTTTTTGACCGGCTGCCCGAGCCGGACCACCGGCTTCTGCGTGATGCACGTGCTCTGGTTCGACCGCTGAAACTTGATCAAGTCGTAGACGTCCAGGCCGACCTCGCTCTTGCGGCCTCCCTCTTCCCTCTTCCGATGCTCCGCCCGCACCACAATGCGAGTGGCGTCCACGCTTTCGACCACGCCCGCACGCTTGGCTTGGACGACATAGCCGGAATCCCGCGCCACCACGGCCTCCATCCCGGTCCCGACCAACGGCGCTTCCGAGCTGATCAAGGGAACCGCCTGCCGCTGCATGTTCGATCCCATCAGCGCGCGGTTCGCGTCGTCATGCTCCAGAAACGGCACCAGGGCCGTGGCGACGCTGACCACCTGCTTGGGCGACACGTCCATGTACTCGACCTTGTCCGGCATCGCGATAATGAATTCGCCCCCGTACCGGGCGGAGACCGTCTCCGAAACCAGCCGGCCCGACGCATCCACCTTCGAGTTCGCCTGTGCGATGAGGTACTTTTCGCCCTCGATGGCCGACAGGTATTCGATCTCATCCGTCACCCGCCCTTTGCGAACCCGGCGATACGGCGCCTCGATGAAGCCGAATTCGTTGATCCGCGCGTAGGTCGCCAGCGAGGTGATGAGCCCGATGTTCGGTCCTTCGGGTGTTTCGATCGGACAGATGCGACTGTAATGGGAGGGGTGCACGTCGCGCACCTCGAACCCAGCCCGCTCGCGGGTCAGACCGCCGGGGCCCAGGGCGGACAACCGCCGCTTGTGCGTGATCTCCGCCAGTGGATTCGTCTGGTCCATAAACTGGGATAGCTGGCTGCTGCTGAAGAACTCCTTGATCGAAGCCACGACCGGCTTGGCGTTGATCAGGTCATGCGGGAGCACCGTCTCCATGTCCAGAAGGTTCATCCGCTCCTTGATGCTCCGCTCCATCCTGGCCAGGCCGATTCGGAATTGGTTCTCCAGCAATTCACCCACGGACCGGACCCGCCGGTTCCCCAAGTGATCGATGTCGTCGATCTCGCCCTTGCCCATCTTCAGGTTCACGAGGTACCGGACGACCTCGACGACGTCCTGCGACACGACCGTCCGCTGCTCCAGCGGCAGATCCAGCCCGAGCTTCTTGTTCAGCTTCAGCCGGCCCACCGGCGAGAGGTCATAGCGCTTGGCGTTGTTGAACAGGTTTTCGAAGAGCACGCGCGCGGTCTCGATCGAAGGCGTCTCGCCCGGCCGCAGGCGCTTATAGATCTCGACCATCGCCTCTTCTTTCGAGGCGGTCCGCTCCATTTCCAGCGTATCCAGGATCACCGGCGTGGCCGTTGCGGCATCCAAATAGATGACCTTGAAACTCTCCACGCGGCTCTCGAGGATCTTCTCGATCGTCTCGGGCGTCAGCTTGTGGTTCTTGTCGAGAATTTTCTCCTTGCTGACCGGGTCCACCAGCTCGGTCAACACGGCCCGTCCGACCAGCTCCGCGCTGTCAACCGGGATCTCCTTCACGCCCGCCGCCTTGACGCGGACGATCATGGGCTTCGTCAGCTTCGCGCCCTCCCGGACGATCGGCTCCTTACCGCCCTTCTCCGTGACGTCGATCGAGCACCTCAGCCCGTGATGGATCTCCGGGTCCAGCTTCCGCAGGAGCTTGCCCTTGGCCACCCGGATTTCCTCCACCGGATAGTACATTTTCAGGAGATCGTCGGTGGAAAACCCGAAAGCCTTGAGGAGGATCGTGGCCGGCATCTTCCGGCGACGGTCGATGCGGACGTAGAGGATGTCCCGCGCGTCGAATTCGAAGTCCAGCCAGGAGCCCCGGTACGGAATGATGCGGGCGGAATACAGCACCTTGCCGCTCGCATGCGTGCGCCCCTTGTCGTGGGTGAAGGAGGCGCCGGGCGAACGGTGCAACTGGCTGACCACCACCCGCTCCGTCCCGTTCACGATGAACGTGCCCCGCTCGGTCATGAGCGGCAACTCGCCGACGTAGACCTCCTGCTCACGGACGTCGAGCACTTTCTTCTTCGGCCCCTTGTCTTCCCTGTCGAAGACCACGAGCCGGACCCGCACCTTGAGAGGGACGGCGAAGGTCATCCCCTGCTCAAGACACTCCCGCACGTCGTACTTGGGCGTGCCCAACGAGTAACTCGAGAATTCCAGGATCGCCGTGTTGTTGTAGTCGGCGATCGGAAACACGCTGGTCAGGGCCGCCTGAAGCCCCTTGTCTTCACGTCGATCCGGCGCAACCTCCATCTGGAGAAACTGCTCATAGGACCGCTTCTGGATTTCGATCAGGTCAGGGATGTCAATGTTCGCACGGATTTTGGAAAAGTCTTTCCGCTCGATCATTCCATCGACCATCGATTCAGACATGCCCGCCCCCTCAATGACCGCAAATTTTAAGTTTTGAGCGTCGAGCGGTACGCTTCGCTCAACACTCAAAACCCACCACGCAAAGCCGCCTTACTTAATCTCGACCTTGGCGCCGTTTTCTTCCAGCTTCTTCTTCATGGTCTCGGCTTCTTCCTTCGTGACCCCCGTCTTCACGGGCTTGGGCGCACCCTCCACCAAATCCTTGGCTTCTTTCAGGCCGAGGCTCGTGAGTTCCCGCACGACCTTGATCACCTGGATCTTCTTGTCCGCCGCCGCGCTGGCCAGGATGACGTCGAACGCCGTCTTCTCCTCCACCGCCGCCGCGCCGCCACCGGTCGGAGCGGCCGCCGCGGCCACCGGCGCCGCCGCCGTCACGCCGAAACGCGTCTCCAACCCCTTGACCAGCTCGGACAACTCCAGCACGGTCATGCCCTCGATGGCCTTGATGAATTCTTCCTGCGACAATTTCCCTTCAGTTGCTGGCATGTCCCCTTCTCCTTTCTTCTTGTCAGAAATAGCGATCATCACACCCACTAACTCTCGCACGAGTCCGCTCAGCGCAAACACCAGGCCCCGCGCCGGTCCCTGCATGGCCGAGAGGAGCATGGAGAGCAACACCGGCTTGGTCGGCAGGGTGGCCACGGCCACCAACTGGGAGGGCTTGAGCAGTTTCCCCTCCAAAACCCCGACCGTCATCTTCATTTTTTCGGCGCGCTTTTCCGCCTGGATGAAATCCCTGAGGATTTTCGTCGGCAGGACGGGATCGTCATACCCGATCAAGACCGCCAGCGGCCCCTTGAAATGCGGCCCGGCGTCCGCCAGCGACGTCCCCGCCACGGCGCGCGCGGCCAGCGTATTCTTGACCACCCTGAATTCCGCCTTGACCCCCCGCAACTGCTTGCGCAGCTCGGTAATCTGATTGACCTCCATCCCCGCGCACTCGGTCATGATCGCGAGCTTGGCCCGCGAAAACCGCTCGTGCAGTTCGGCGACGGCTGTGGTCTTTTCGTCCTTCTTCATGCTCGCCCCCTCACCTCAGCCCTTGGCTCAGCTCCATTGCTTGATGATCGCCACCGCGTCCAGATGCACCCCCGGCCCCATCGTGCTCGAAACCGTCGCGCTCTTGAGATAGCGCCCCTTGCAGGACGCCGGCTTGGCCTTCATCACGGCCTCCAGGATCGCATGGGCGTTCTCGTAGAGGCGCTGCTCCTCGAACGACACCTTGCCCACCGACACCTGCACGATGCCGGCCTTTTCGACCTTGTACTCCACGCGGCCTTTCCTGATCTCGGCGATGGCCTTCCCCACCTCGAAGGTCACGGTGCCGGTCTTCGGATTCGGCATCAACCCGCGCGGACCCAGGACCTTTCCGAGCTTCCCGACCGCTCCCATCAAGTCAGGCGTCGCGATGGCCTGGTCAAAATCCATCCACCCGCCCTTGACCTTTTCCATCAACTCATCGGCCCCGACGTAGTCCGCGCCGGCCGCGCGGGCCTCCTGCTCCTTCTCGCCTTTGGCAAACACGAGCACCCGCACCTTCTTGCCCGTCCCGTGCGGAAGGACCGACGTGCCCCGCACCATTTGATCGGCCCGCTTGGGGTCCACCCCCAGTCGAAGAGCCAGGTCCACCGACTCATCGAACTTCGCGTAGGCCGCTTGCTTGACGAGACCCACGGCTTCCTTCAAGTTGTAGAACCGCGGCTCGACCTTGGCCGCCGCCGCCTTCATTTTCTTGCCCATGATCCGCTCCTTACTTCACGTCCTCGCCGCATCACACCGCAATGCCGAACACTAGCCCTGGACGACAATTCCCATGCTGCGCGCGGTTCCCTCGATGATGTGCATCGCCCCCTCGACATCGGCCGCGTTGAGGTCCGTCATTTTCTTCGTCGCAATCTCTTTGAGTTGCGCGCGCGTGATTTTTCCCACCTTGTCCTTATGGGGGACCCCCGATCCCTTGATGATGCCGGAGGCCTTCTTGAGGAGGTCGGAAGCCGGCGGCGTACGCGTGACGAAGGTGAAGGTCCGATCCTTATAGACGGTGATGACGACCGGGATGATGCTGTCCCCGTCCTTCTGGGTCCTGGCATTGAACTGTTTGCAGAACTCCATGATGTTCACGCCGTGCTGGCCGAGAGACGGCCCCACCGGAGGAGCCGGGTTGGCCTTGCCGGCCGGAATTTGCAGCTTGATAGAACCGGTAATCTCTTTCGCCATACCTTAAACTCCGTGAAGAATTTTGAGTTTTGGGTTGCTAGTTGCCCGAACAACTCAAACTAAAACTTAACACTCCGCCCTGCTCAGATTCGCTCCACCTGCAAGAAGCCCAATTCCACCGGGGTCGATCGGCCGAAGATGCTCACCAGCACCTTGACCCGACTGTGGTCGGCATCCACCTCGTCCACCTGGCCGTTGAATCCCAGAAAGGGGCCGTCGATGATGCGGACGTTGTCGCCTTTGATGAAGCGGATCTGCTCCCGCGGCGCCGCAGTCCCAGTATCCACCTGCTTCAGCAGCGATTCCGCTTCTTCATGGCTCAGCGGCATCGGCTTGACCCCGCCGCCGACGAATCCCGTGACCTTCGGCGTTTCCTTGATCATCTGGACGGCATCGTCAGTGACCGGAACCTCCAACTCCACCAGCACATAGCCCGGGAAAAACTTGCGCTTGGAGGTCCGGCGCTTGCCGTCCTTGATCTCGATCACGTCTTCCGTCGGAACGAGCACTTGCCCCAGCTGCTCGACCAATCCCATCTGATTGGCCCGTTCCAGAATGCTGGCCTTCACCCGCCCCTCGAAGCCGGCGTAGGTATGAATCACGTACCAGCTCTTACTCATCACCCTCCCTCAAATCACCTTGCTGATCAGCCAGACCAAAAACGAGTCCGCCACAGAGAGAAACAGGGACATCAGCACGCAGAACACAATGACGACCATGGTGGATCCCATCGTTTCGGCCCTGGAAGGGAACGAGACCTTCTTGACCTCGACCTTGACGTCGGCCACGAACTCTCTCGTGGATTCCCACAGCTTCTTGAACATCGACGCCCCCTACACCGTCCTCGCCAAATTCCCCTCAGCCACGTTCCGGGTCGAGCAGACTCGGCATGGCAGGGGCACCAGGAATCGAACCTGGACCTTCGGTTTTGGAGACCGACATGCTAGCCGTTGAACACCATGCCCCTGCGCCGAACGTTCTCTGGGTCATTTCACTTCCTTGTGAGGCGTGTGCTTCCGACAGATGCGGCAGTACTTGCTCCGCTCCAGACGGTCCGGATCGTTCTTCTTGTTCTTCATCGTCGAATAATTTCGTTCTTTGCAGACCGTGCACGCCATCGCGATGATATCCCGCATGTCAAACTCCTACGCTTTCCGCTAGCCAGCGATCAGTTCTCAGCCCCGCATTCACGCCAGGATTTCGGTGACGACGCCGGAGCCGACGGTTTTGCCGCCCTCACGCACCGCAAACCGCAACCCCTGATCCATCGCAATCGGCGAAATCAATTCGCCCGTGATCGACACGT
>SCVQ01000613.1 GCA_004296865.1 Nitrospirota bacterium | reverse complement strand
CCCCCAAAGAGGGAGAAAGGCTCAAGCTTTGATGTTGTCGTCTTTTTCAGAACGGTGCTAGGTGTAAAGCTGTATGCGCCGGTGTTCATCAGGTCGGGCTTTGGGTCCCCAATTATGCTAGGGCCCCTGCTTGAAAAGTCGACTACATCGTTTGCGTGGGTGGTTGTGTTTCCAAATCTTGGCTGGCCCTTGAACGAGCCATACCCGACAAACACATTGTTGGTTGTTGCGCCGACCGTGATTCCAAACGGTGCTGCGTTTGGCAGGCCTATCGTGCCATACCCATGCCCTGCGTTTCCCGCACTGGATACTATGGTCACTCCTGGATATCGCTCGTCTATTGAGCCCGGAACGGACAAGACGCTTACAATTAATGACAAAATGTCAACGCCTGGTGGAGTCTTTAGGGACGGAAAATTAGAAACGCCCCAGCTGTTGGATATTATATCAGCCCTTGGCTTTCCGGAAAACTGCCAGGTGCTGTTGTTGTTATCAAACCCTGCTGCCCACAGCCACCCGTATACCGTGTCGCCAAACCACAGTGCCTTTACAGGAATGATTTTTGCGCCAGGTGCCACCCCTGGGAGTGTGTACTTTTTGGTATTGTTGTAAATGTCATACTGTTGTGTTCCCTTTGATGAGATGGACGCGGCACTGGACGTTCCGTGTCCCACAAAGTCATTCATCACTCCAAAAAAGTTTCCGTTTGGGTCCAGTGCAGGCAAAAGGGTTCCGTTTGTAGCCTTGAGGATTTTGTCAATTGAGGATTTTCCGTGCGATATTACGCCATACACGTCAACTACTTGGGCGCCAACGGTTCCTGCGCTATAGTCCAGTTTTCCGTCCTTGTTAAAATCATAAACCAGGAACTCTTTTCCGCCTCCAAGTGTGATTGGGGACTCGTCAGTAAAGTCAAAGTCATAGTTCGGCTTTTGCCCCTTTAGCTCAAAGCGGGTGTAGTCCTTCCATGATGTGGACAGGTCAGGAATTATGGTATCATAGACTCCCGGTGTATGAGAGTCGACTACCAGTACCGGTACTGCCTGGACGCTTGC
>SCVQ01000384.1 GCA_004296865.1 Nitrospirota bacterium | reverse complement strand
GCCCCGGCTTGGAGCTGGTAATCCGGCACGGGCCTCATCCCCGTCGGGCGATAGACAAGGGCCCCGGCCACAGCCAAGAATTCTCCAAACCGATCTCGACAATCCTGAAAGTCGTAGCCCAACGCACCCAGGCCCACCGCAAACGCTCCCTGAGGGAACTGCATCGGGAGGCTTTGCGTGCGACGGGCACACAGGCCTCCCGAAAGAAGACCCGGATCGCCGATCGCCCGACAGCTCAGTGATGCAAAGGGAGAACCGGCGAAGACCTCGAACCTGGCGGCGCCCCGGTCAAGCAAGGTGACCCGGCTCTGTTCGTCGCTCTCACCGACGCCACCGGACCGAGACGGGGATGGCTCCCCCTTGCCTCCCAACAATTCTTCGAGCCCCACGAGCGCCAACACGGTCTTGACCGGCGCCGACGTGGCGGAGACCAGGAACGATCCCCGCCCCCCCTTCAATTGCTTGTAGTATTGCAGCAACACGCGGATACCGGCGGAACTCAGATAGTCCACCTCCCCCAGGTCGAGCCGGAGATGGCGCGTGCCTCCACCGATCGCCTCAGCCAGCAATCGGGCTAAATGCTCGGCCCAGTAGGCATCGAGCCGTCCCTTCACAGCCACGTCCAGCCGATCGCCGATCTGCCGCTTAGCAAGTTCCATGAAGAGTCTATCCGGGAGCGGGCACCAGCTTATACAAGGCCCCTACCGAAGTAAAGCAAGAGCCCCGGCCAAACACTTACGGCTTTGGAAATCCATACGTCGCGCGGGCCTGTTCCAGCGTGTGGATGTGGCGGCGCAATGCCGGCCCATAGCGCGACCGCAGGATCTGACGGCGAAAGGACGCACTGCGCCTCCGCACCGACGCGAGCCGGCCTGCGAGCGCCCTCACGAGCGCCACGCCGGATGGACTGAGCCAGCCGAGTCGATCGGCCGCATGGGAGAGATCGCGGATCGAATAGCTCACCGACTCCACTTCTTCCACGCAGCGGAAGCGAGCCCGCAGCCTCTGCTGCGCCCCGAATCCAGCCGCCGTGCAGAACGAGAGCCGGTCGAACAGCACCGCGCCCATCGTGAAGGTAAAGGTCGCGTGCAGGATCCCGTGCAAGGGCCGCAGGCTGCGTCTCCAGGGAGAATAAAACACCTCCTGGTTGCGGTCCCCCCGGCGCATGTCGTATTTCCGCAGCAACAGATTCAGATGATGGTGGCTGTTCTCATGCACGAGGTCGTCGATCAGGTCGAACGCGTCGCGCTCGAACGTGTTGATGAAGGAGATCCCGGGCCTGTGACGATAACTAAAGCTCACCACGCCACGCGCCTTGAGGGGCACGATGCGGGACGTCAGGAGCCCGAGGATACGCGCCCCGTCCGGCCAAGCCTGCGAGATGGTGTCCACCGCGCGTTGAATGCGTATCGCCAGCGATGGGTCCGTTTCGACGACGCGCCAGGGGGACAGATCCTTTCGATAGACGAGGGTCGGCCCCAGCGTGAGGCCTCTGGGCCAGGACTCGCTCGGCGGCCTCAGCAGACAGGGCGCCGTCGTGCGCCAGTGCCACCGGCACCCGTTGTCATAGGTGAGCACGGGCACCATCTTCCCATCGGCCCGTAACGCCATCGCCTGCGGACGGATGAGGAACGCCGTGCGCTTTGCCCCAACAAGCGTCCTCTTGAGACCAGGGGGAGGATCCAGATAGGCTCCATCCAGACCGACCGAGATGCGTCCGGACAATTCGGCTCGCTCGAAGTTGGGACCCAGATCACAGGCCACTGCCCACGGCCCCCTCGATTGCGTCGTCTTTCGCGCCAACCAGACGCAGGGCAAGCCGGAAATCAAAAACAAAGACTCCGCCGTGACTTGCCGCGCCAGACGAGCGCAGAGATCGGTAAGCCGTTGCCCAAGCCCGGCCGCTTGGGGAGTGCCGGCTGGAAACAGATCGTCGCGATAACTGTTTTCGTAGAACTTCTCTTCACATTCGGCAAAGAGGTCGCGCACGAATCGAACGGGATTCCCTTCGCGGCGAAACTGTTCCCGGAGGTCGATGAAGTACACCAGGTCATTCAGTTCCTCGATCCACCCGACCACTTTCCAACTTGCGTAGTCGCCCGGCGCGAGCGCCTCGCCCAAAAAACGGAAATAGTCCAGCGGCAGCTGCAAAGAGACCATCGCCGGTCGGTAGCGACCCTCCAGATCATCGCAGAGATCGAACAAGAGGCTGTGCATAGACGACCGGAACTCGCGCTGCAGCGAGGAAAGTCCATCCGCGTTGAAGAGGGTGATCGGTGGGGGCATGGAGGTTTTGTCTTGTTCCGTTCCGGCTGCAACGCCGATTTACGGTGTCCGGCAAGCACACACCGGAAGGATGCTCGTCGCGATGGGTTCGTTCGACTTACAAGGTGAGCTCTTTGGTATCCGGCATCACGGTGCCTGCCGACTCCAGCAAGTCCCGGCCCACCAGAATCGGCGCCTTGAAGTGGATCGCCAGAGCGATCGCATCGGAGGACCGGCTGTCGAACACCTTCGACATGTTCGGCATCGCCACCGTGAGGGCACCATAGTAGACCCCGTCCTTCAACGTGATCACGGTCTTCGTGACTGTCCCGCCGAACCCGGTCAGGATTGAATGCATCAGATCGTGGGAGAGCGGCCGTCGCATTTTCTGCCCGGTCAGAGCCCCCAGAATCGAGCCGGCCACCGTTGGATCCACGAAAATCGGGATCGCCCGATTCTCCGCTTTCAGCAGAACAACCGGCCCCTGGTCCGACAGACGCACGTCCACATCCTTGATTTCAACTTGGGCCGGTGACGAGGCCGCCGCGACCATCGGAGCTTGCAGGACTTGCCCCACCTGCGAGACGGCTCCGGATAAGCCCAGACAGAGTCCTCCCACCGCACAGAGCACAAGCGACAGGCCTAAACGTTTCATGGCTTCCTCCTTTCGGAGTTTCGTCGCAGACCGATACCAATAAGCTCCCTCATACTTACCGCCGTTGATCGCTGCAGTGTAACGCCCCTCGGATGGCTTAGCCGCGGACGAAGGCATTGGACTCCCGCTCCATTCCGATGGAGGTCTCCGGTCCATGTCCCGTGATGACGCAGGTCGTTTCATGCAACGTATAGAGCCGCTCCCGGATGGACTGCTCGATCGCGTCGAAATCGCCGCCCCAGAGATCGGTGCGGCCGATGCCGCCCCGGAAGAGGGTATCTCCGGCCAGCACCAGTTGCGCTTGGGCAAAGTGAAAACTCATGGACCCCGGCGTATGACCCGGCGTGTGCAACGCTTGCCCTTCGATGCCGCCGAGCACAATCTTCTCTTCATCCTGCAGCCAGTACTCGGGCAACGGGACCGGCACGTAGGGCACTCCGAAGAGGCGGCACTGCACCTCCAGCATCTCCCAGAGCTCGCGATCATCGGCATGCAGGCAGAGCGTCGCCCCGGTCGCCTTCTTCATTTCGCCGGAAGCCAGGAAGTGGTCGAAATGGGCATGGGTGTGCAGGATGCTCACGACGGTCAGACCCAGGGCCTGGACCTCTTGCAGGATGCGTTCAGGCGCCCCGCCCGGATCCACCACGATCGCCTGTTTGGTGACCGGGTCGCCGAGGATCGAACAGTTGCAGCCCAGCGGCGGCACGGAAAACGTCTTGCGGATCAGTCCATTCATCGAGTCAGCCATAGGCCCTCGGTCATCGGCCCTTTGCCGGTGCACCATCCTATCGTCCCCGACACAGGTTGGCAAGTAACCCATGCGGCCATAACGTGAAGGACTATCTAGGGCCATAGCAGATTAAATGCTTCACCTCACGTGCAAGGTTTGCATTAAACTCGGATCGGGCCTAGAATCCGGCCCTGAATGGTGACACCGACCTTGAGGGAAGCAGCTATTGGAGCAGTCTGCATGAAAAAGCCCGACGGCACAGTTCGCAATCTCCTGAGTCCCCGTACGTTCATTGGGACGATGATCCTGGTTGGCCTCTCCCTCACAGTAGCCGGCTGCAAGCCGGACGAATCGCCGCTCAAGATCGAGAATGAAACCTTGCGTAAGCAACTGGCCAAGCAGGAATCGGTGATCACCTCGCTGCAGGACGGCAACAAGGTGATGCAGCAGCAGATTGACCTCCTGAACAGAGAGTTGCGGGACGCCAAAAAGGAGACCGACCGTGTGGAGGCAGAGCGTCGGGCCATGGCCTCCATGCTGGGGGCGAAGGTGGAAGAAAATAAGACGCTGACCGCCGAGGCCCAGCACATGGCCGCAAAGAAAGCGCAGGCTGTTCCCGTGCTCCGCGTGGAAGACAAGGGCGGCCAGTCGGAGGAATTGCCCCAGCCGCTTGCCTCGGTCAGCAAGGCCGCCGAAGAGGCGCTTTCCCGAAACGGGTACACAGTGAAAGTCAGCTTCAAGACCGATCAAAAAGCCGTCTATGCCACGGAACGCAAGGTCTCGGCGCCGGCGTCCCTCGAGGTGCCGGGGTTTCGCAACCAGTACCTCCTGTCCCTGCAAACCCTTCCGTCCAAGGGAACGAAACTGAGCGTGAAGGCCGACTTCGAAAAGATGGCGCAGGGGGGGCGCATGCTGGCCGCCAGCGCGGAAGAAACGGCTGAGATTGAGCAGCGGTTGATCGCAGAGATCAGCAAAGCCCTCGCAACGCCGAACAAGTTGTGAGGGTCGCCATCAGCCCTGCCATCTTCCGCAAATTCGGCCGACACCTCATCCGCCTCAGCGTCACCGTTCTCACCCTGCTGCCAGCGATGGGACGTAGTGAATTGCCGCCCTCGGTGGCTGCGGTCAGTCCGCCGACCAGGCCGCCGACCGAACTGGTCCGCCACCTGAACGCGATCGCCAAGCTCGCCCAGGCCTCGCCCCTGGTCACCATCCCGGCCGGCTGGTTCCTCATGGGCACCACCCGCAAGGATAATGATCCCTTCGGGCTGGAAACCCAGTATGACGATACGGAATCACCACAGCGACGCGTCTGGTTGGACGCTTATGAGATGGACCGGGACGAGGTGAGCCTGGCCGAGTATCTGGCCCACC
>SCVQ01000383.1 GCA_004296865.1 Nitrospirota bacterium | reverse complement strand
AGGAGTGCTGGAAGAGCCCGCTCAAGCTCCGGCGTCTTCCGCCGTACCGCCGGCAGCCGACTGGTACATCAAAGCGGAGACCGCGCTGCTAGCGATTGCCAAGTCCATCCGCATGCAGCAGCCGTTCTCCCTCGGCGATCTTCCGCAGATTGCCAGCGGCATGGCCACGTCTCTTGCTCAGGATGACATGCTCCTCGTCCGGGCCATTTCCCACCAGAGCGGGCCTTCGCTTGTAGGCAATCTGGTGCACACGGCCATCTTTGCCGTCAAGATCGGCATGGGCATGGGCTATCGATCGGAGGATCTCTCGCGGCTGGCCTTGGCGGCGCTGGTTCACGATTTCGGCATGTTCCTTCTGCCGGAGCGAATGCTGGATGAGGCCGGTCGCTGGTCGAAGGACCAAATCGACTTGCTCCGCAATCATCCGATGCAGGGGGCGGAGTTGTTGAGGCGGGCGGCGCCGGATGAGCTATGGCTTTCCGAGATCGTGATGCAGGAACACGAACGGATGGACGGCACCGGTTATCCGAAGGGATTGCAGGGGCCTCAGATTCACGAGTTGGCCCTGGTCATCGGGATGGCGGACGTGCTCGACGCGATGTTGCGGACTAGGCTGAACCGGAAAGCGTTGTTGCCTCACGAGGCGGTCCGCCTCCTGCTTGCTCGTGAACGGTCCGGCTTCCCGACGCGGGCCTTCAAAAGCCTCCTCAATCAATTTTCACTGTTTCCGGTCGGCACCTGGGTCAAACTGTCGTCGGGCGACATCGGCGCAGTCGTGCAGTCGAACCCCCGATTCCCGCTGCGTCCCATCGTCAAGGTCATGATAGATCAGGCTGGGCTGCGCCTGCGCGAGCCGAGGGAAATTGACCTCTGTAAGGCTCCGCTCATAAGCGTCCTCGAGATTGTTGACAGACTCTAGAAGGCCACAGGAGAGAGTGCCTTGCGCCAAAAAACGGAATCGATGCGCAGGTCCTTGATGGCTGAGAAGGAGCCAGCCGGAGTGTCTGTGCACGCATGGTTCGGGCGAGTAGTCCTCGCATCGTTGCTTGGCCTGTCCGCTGGTTGTGCGAATCCGCCTCCGTCAGGGAAGGGGACTGTAGAGAGTCTTGGCGCTGCAGGGACCTTGCCCCCTGTGGCGGCCAAGCCGGACCCGGATACGATTATCGAGCCAGGCGATACGCTCGAAATCATTGTGCGGCGCGGCGCCGGCGAGGAGAAGTACACGTCGACGGTGCTGACGAGCGGGGTGATCACCGTTTCCTTCCAGGACATTAACGTTCGCGGACTGACGGAGGTTGAAGCGGAAGCCCGCGTCTCCAAAGAATTATCCACCGTGATTAAAAATCCTCGCGTCCAGGTCCGGCTGGCCCAAAAGCGCATACAGAAAGCGAAGAATTTTTACATTTTCGGCGAGGTCAAGTCGGCGGGGAAGCAGGTCATGGAGCGAGATGCGACCCTGCTGCATGCGTTGGGGCAGGCAGGAGGCTATACGGATGTGGCGGCTCTTGACAAGGTGATCGTCATCTCGAGACCCAAGTCTTCTGTGGAAAACCCCGTGATTCGGGTGGCCAATGTGGAGCGATTTTTGAGGGAAGGGGATCTGAGCGGGGATATTCCGCTGAATG
>SCVQ01000382.1 GCA_004296865.1 Nitrospirota bacterium | reverse complement strand
GGTCATGCTTGGCAAAGGTGACATCGTCGCGTTTCAGGGACGGGCGACCGTGGATCTGACTGTGTCGAATGTCGGTGATCGGCCCATTCAGGTCGGATCGCATTGCCATTTTTTTGAAGTAAACCGTGCGCTGCGGTTTGACCGGGAGAAGGCTTACGGGTTTCGTCTCCAGGTGCCGGCTGGGACAGCGGTGCGGTTCGAGCCGGGGGAAGAGAAGCGCGTGACGTTGGTTGCGTTTGGAGGTAACCGTGTGGCCTATGGCATCAACGGCCTGACCAATGGACGGCTGGATGATCCCCAGGTGAAGGCTCAGGCTATGGCAAGGGCTGCTGAGCGAGGATTTCTCAAGGGGCCGGGCTAACTCCCGTGCTCGCAGAACGCGCACGATGAAGCTGTGCTCGTTCGATGCGCGCAGTTGGGCTCAGCCGGGCCCCTTAGTAGCCTCTCTCTAGTTTTGATGGAGGTCCCGCGGGTGAAGAAAGATGGTCAGGCTACCCTTGACTGCGCGCGTTGAGCGAGGGCCTTCTGAGGCCGCGCGCTCCGCGAGCACGAAGGGTAGCCTGGCTGTCTTTCTGGTGATGCTATGTAAGGGAGCGACAGCATGCTGAAGATTCCTCGCCGCCAATCTGCCGATCTCTACGGACCCACAGTCGGCGATCGTATTCGTCTGGCCGACACGGAACTGATCGTCGAGATCGAAAAAGACCTGACCACGCCGGGTGAGGAAGCCAAGTTCGGGGGCGGCAAGGTCATTCGCGACGGGATGGGCCAATCTCCCTCGGCCACGCGGGCCGGCGGGGCGCTCAATCTGGTGATCACCAACGCGGTGATCCTGGAATATTGGGGCATCGTCAAGGCGGACATCGGCATCCGGGACGGGCGCATCGTGGCCATCGGCAAGGCCGGCAACCCTGACTTGATGACCGGTGTGACGTCCGGGATGGAAATCGGGCCGGGTACCGAGGTCATCTCGGCCGAAGGGAAGATCGTCACGGCCGGCGGAATCGACACCCATATTCATTTCATCTGCCCGCAAATCATCAACGAAGGGTTGTCCGCCGGACTGACGACCCTGATCGGGGGAGGCACGGGGCCTGCGACGGGCACGAACGCGACGACTTGCACGCCTGGCCCCTGGAACATCCACCGGATGCTGGAGGCCGCCGATGGCTTCCCGATCAACCTGGGCTTTCTTGGCAAGGGCAATGCGGCGCTCCCGGACGGGCTGAGCGAACAGGTCGAAGCCGGTGCGATCGGGCTGAAACTGCACGAAGACTGGGGGACGACTCCGGCGGCCATCTCCACCTGCCTGGATGTGGCCGACCGGTACGACGTGCAGGTGGCGATCCACACCGACACGATCAACGAGGCCGGCTTTGTGGAGGATAGTATCAAGGCCTTTGCCGGCCGGACGATTCATACCTATCACACGGAAGGGGCCGGCGGCGGCCACGCGCCGGACATCATCAAGGTCTGCGGCGAGCCGAATGTCCTCCCGTCCTCCACGAACCCCACCATGCCGTTCACCGTGAACACGATGGACGAACACCTGGACATGTTGATGGTCTGTCACCACCTGAACCCGCGGGTGCCGGAGGATCTTGCTTTTGCCGAGTCCCGCATCCGGCGCGAGACGATCGCGGCGGAGGACATTCTGCACGACATGGGGGCGATCAGCATCATGTCTTCGGATTCGCAGGCGATGGGGCGGGTCGGGGAGGTGATCATCCGGACCTGGCAGACGGCACACAAGATGAAAGTGCAGCGCGGGCAGTTGGCGACGGATGGCAAGCTGGCCAAGCAGCCGCACGACAATTTCAGAGCGAGACGCTACGTAGCCAAGTACACGATTAATCCGGCCCTCACGCATGGGATTGCGCACGAAGTCGGGTCGCTGGAAGCGGGCAAGCTGGCCGACCTGGCCATCTGGAAACCGGCTTTTTTTGGCGTCAAGCCGGACATGATCGTGAAGGGCGGCTTTATCGTCGCTGCGGCGATGGGGGATCCGAACGCGTCGATCCCGACGCCCCAGCCTGTGCTGAGCCGACCGATGTTCGGAAGTTTCGGCCGTGTGCCCTACAGCACCAGTGTGACCTTCGTGTCGCAGGCGGCCATGGAGCGCGACGTACCGCGGTTGCTAAGTTTGCAAAAGAAAGTGGCAGCCGTGAAGCGCTGTCGTGCTATCGGGAAGCGCGACCTCAAGCTGAATGATGCGCTTCCGAAGATGGAGGTGGACCCGGAGACCTACGAAGTCCGGGCTGACGGACTGCTCTTGAAGTGCGAGCCGATGGCGATTCTTCCGATGGCACAACGGTATTTCTTATTTTGACAGGCTGATGAAAATGTCCTCCAGCGGCGTTCTCAGTCGCTCGAACCCCTCAACGTACTTCTCCAGTACGCCTCGGGGTCCTCACTCCCTGCGGCCTTGTTGGATGACATTTTTGAGCATTCTATAAAGGTTTCTTTTGTGATTACCTA
>SCVQ01000381.1 GCA_004296865.1 Nitrospirota bacterium | reverse complement strand
GCCAACCTCTTCCAAGACCGCTATGTGACCCGGCTGCCCGTGGTGAGGAACCAAAAGCTCGTGGGTATCGTCGCCCGGCGGGACCTCGTGTTCGGCTACATGAAAGCCCTGCAATACTGGTCGTAGCCACGCAAGGTAACGTACAAACGACGCTCCGCGGGACCTGTGCCTCTGTAACTCTGTAACAAAAAACCCGGCGGAGGGTGGATTCGGAGAGCTCTGTACCTACGGTGGAGATTTTGGAGAGGCTTTAGGCTTCCCGGCCGACCGGGCCTACACACCGCCTCTTCGCCCGACCCCCTCATCCCAGAGTGTTCCTCTCACCCGCACCTCCGCCCATTCTATTGGTAAGTCCGTTTTCGTGACGATCAAGAAGAAGGGAACAGAACAGCAGACCGCTTTTCAGCCGCGCTCGTCCACCGACTTGGCCAGGTCGCGAAGGGCCTGGGAGATACTGACCTGCATGGGCGGGCTTTTCTGAAGCTGTCGCAAGGGCTCGGGCAACCGCGCCAACTCGGCAGCGGCTTTCGCACGCAGGTGTCCGAGCGGGCTGGGAGGGGCGAGCCGCCGGCCGGCTTGCATGACGGGCTGGACCAGTGCCTCACCATCTTGCCGGTCATCGGCCACCGTCACGACATCCTGTGTGATCCGGCCGTCGGCTCCGTACCACCGGTAGACCTGTTTCCGGCCCGGCCAGGTCGCCTTGCCCTCGGACCGCTTGCGGCAGGCGCGTCCCGCATATTCCTGAAGTTTGTAGGCACAGTCCAGGTAGGGGGCATCGGCGGAGGTCGTCATGCTGGTTCCCACGGCAAAGCTATCGATCGGAGCCCCGGCCGCGATCAGCGCTTGCAAGGCATATTCATCCAAATTGCCGCTGACGACGATCTGCACATCCGGCAGTCCCCCCTCATCCAAGATGCGCCGGACCTTCCCGGCATGAACGGCCAGGTCGCCGCTGTCGAGCCGGACGCCCTTGATGGTGAGGCCCTTCCGTTTCAAGCGGGGAGCCAAGGCCACCACCTTGCCGGCCGCTGCCTCCGTGTCGTAGGTATCGATCAGCAAGACGATGTTCTCGGGCTGCGCGTCGGCGAAATGCGCAAAGGCCTCCGTTTCGTCGAGGTGGGCCTGGACGAAGGAGTGCGCCATCGTCCCATAGAGGGGCACGCCGAAGAGGGAGCCGGCCAACACCGTGGCCGTCCCGGCGAATCCGGCCAGATAACTCGCCCGAGCGGCCAGGAGGCCGGCTTCAGCCCCATGGGAGCGACGCAACCCGAAATCCACCAATGGCTGTCCTTTCACCGCCAGTACCGATCGGGCGGCTTTGGATGCGATCAGCGTCTGATAATGGAGGAGGTTGATCAGGCGGGTTTCGATCAATTGCGCCTGCGGAAGCGGCGCCGTCACCCGTACGATCGGCTCGTCGGGGAAACAAACGGTCCCTTCCGGCATCGCATGGAGGTCCCCGGTGAATCGGAGGCGCGCACAATAATCGACAAAGGCTCGGCTGAACCGGCCGCTCTCGGCCAGCCATTGGAGTTCCTCCTCGGAAAAACGCAGATGCTCCAAAAACTCCACGACTTGCTCAAGGCCGGCCGTCAGCAAAAATCCGCGCTGGGAAGGCAAGCGGCGCACGAAAAACTCGAAGACCGCGATCTCTTCCATCCCCTGCTCGACATAGGCCTGGAGCATGGTGAGTTGGTAGAGGTCGGTCAGAAGCGCGCTCGACCGGATATCCATGCGATCCTCGGAGGCTCCTCGTGTTGGTACCGAGGCCGATGCTTCTCGTTACCGCCCGCGCTGGGCAAGCAGATGGACGTAGGCTACCACATCCTGCATCTCTTGCTCGGTCAGCCGGCCCCGCCAGCCATGCATGGGGCTTAAGACCAGCCCGAACTCGATGCTGGTCAGCAACTGCTCGTCCGATTTCATCTGCACCGCCGGCGCATGGAAATTGGCGGGCGGCACCCGCAACTCTTTCGCCTGGGGGCCGTCGCCCCATCCGTCGGCGCCATGGCAGCGTACACAGTGCCACTCGTAGATCGTCTTGCCGTCGAGCACATTGCCTGACAGTTCCTGAGCCAGAGGGACAGGCGGTGCAAACCACGTGGCCAGCATGCCCATCAACAGCACAAGTCCCGCCGTGCCGCCAACCCGTTTCTTTGACATGGGCGTCCTCATGATATGCCTCGCGACACAAAGAGACGGGTCGCACGATGCGCATCGTGCGACCCGTCCATTGCCACGCAGCGCGTTCAGGCAGACACCGACCCTCACCCGCCGCCGATTTCACCCTTGGTCTCGATGACGAACAACTCCCCCTTCATGTTCGGGTGAATGTCGCACCAAAACACATAGCGCATGGTCTCGGGCTCGGACTTACTGTGTTTGGTGAAGTAGATTTTCATCGTCTTCCCTGGGTCCACATGGTAGGCGTTCACGCCCTTCACCTTGAGTGCCTGAGCGTCGCCTTCCACCTTGACCCCAACGTCATTGAACAAGGGGGAGGTAAACCCATGGGTCATGGTGCCCTGATTGCGGACGGTGATCTCCGTGAGTTCTCCCACCAGCGTGTGACCGCTCACTTTGAATTCCTGATCCGTGATGGCCACTTCGATCTTCATCGGTTCAGCGGCCTGCACGACCGACGCAGTGCCCGCGACGAACCCTGGCAGAGCCATCGCCGCAAGCGCCATCC
>SCVQ01000040.1 GCA_004296865.1 Nitrospirota bacterium | reverse complement strand
CGTATCGCACCAGTCCGTTGACCATCCCATAAACGTCATCGCACACCAGCACCGAACCGGGCGCATCGCACGTAGTCAGGTAGACAGAACACGGGAGGGGCTCCATGGCCGCCAAAGGGTCAAGCGAGGTCATTAGTTTTCTGTCCACCCTGGCCATCTTGTTCGCCGTGACCGGCTTCACGCTGGGGCTGCGCCATCTGGCGTTCCGCACCCTGCACCGCTGGGCCGTGCACAGCAACTCCATCCTGGATACGATCATCATGCGGAGCCTCCGCATTCCATCGATAGCCTGGTGCTTCCTGATCGGGATGTACATTGCCGTAGACCAAGCGCACCTCCCTCCGAAGCCCGCCGCCCTGGCGCTGAACGTGATCTATGGCTTGCTGGTGCTGTCGGTGACAGCCGCCGTGGCAAATTTGTCCGGCGCAGCCCTCGAACACACCATGAAGGCGCACCACCTTCCGATGCCGGCAACCGGTCTCTCGCTGACGATTTTCAAAGTTGCCATTTGGACCCTGGGGGGGCTCGTCCTTCTCAGCAGCCTGGGGGTCTCCATCGCCCCCCTCCTCACCGCCCTGGGCGTGGGAGGCCTCGCCGTCGCGTTGGCGCTCCAGGAAACCCTCTCGAATTTTTTTGCCGGCATCCACCTGCTGCTCTCCCGGCCTATCCGAGTCGGCGACTTCGTCAAGCTGGAAACCGGGCAGGAAGGCTATGTGGTGGACATCGGCTGGCGCGCCACGAAGCTGCGCATGTTGTCGAACAACATCGTCGTGGTGCCGAACGGCAAGATGGCCCAGTCCATCCTGGTCAATTATTTCATGCCGGACCCGAGGATAGCGGTCTCCATGCAGATCAGGGTCGGTTACGGAACGGACCCGAACCATGTGGAACGCGTGCTGCTTGAAGAAGTCCGCAAGGCAACCGGGCATGTCCCCGGCCTCCTTGCCGAGCCGACCCCTACGGTTCGCTTCATCCCCGGATTCGGGGAGTCCTCGCTGGATTTCACCCTGACCTGCCACGTGCGGGAGTTCGAGGATCAGTATGTCGCACAGCACGAGCTCCGCAAGCGCATCGTCACGCGATTCCGTGACGAAGGGATCGAGATGCCCTTCCCCCAGCGCACCGTCCACCTGAAAACCGGCGCCACCCCGCTCCCGTAGACTCCGAGGGATACTCTCTTCGGAAAGGCTCCGTTGAAGAAATGTCCCGGGACGGGCTCGTGCCGAGTCATAGCCACACCCTGAGACCTTGGACGCATCACGGCCCCTGATCGACGCCCGTGCAAGGACAGGGCACCATGGGCGAGGGCTGGCCACAGGTCCTCTGGCCGCGGCCATGGGGAGCCCTGTCTTGGATGTGTCTGGAGTAGAGAAGAGCGGGTCGGGGGACACGACACCGAGGTGATCGTCCCCCCGACCGCAAGAGGCTTCAGGACATACCGAGCACAGTCAGTGCGGGGTTACTTCAACCGGAGAAGCTTATTCTCCACTTTCGTGTTCATCACCAGCTTCTCGAGACTGTCCGACAGAACCTCGCTGGCAAGTTCCTGCGCATCTTCAGGATCAAACCAAAATACTTTCTGGGAGCCGTCCCCGTTGAGGGTCATACGGACAATGCTGCCATCGGCGTTGTTGACGGCCTGGACCGCCACTTTAGTCTTGACCGTGATTTCCGTCGATCCAAACTTGCTCTGGGCATTGACCGAGAAATCCAGCACTTTTCCAGACAGCGTGACGTCCGGGGATCCGTCCGTGCGCCACCCTTTCCGTTTGAGGTAGTCGGTCATCACCTTCGCGACGACATCTCCTGTCTTCCCCCCCGGCACATTGAAGGTCGTGTCCTCACCCCAGAGATGGTGCCGCACCCCGAGCCGGCTTTTCTCGGATCGCGCATCCTCAAACGCAGCCACCGCCACGCTCACGCCCTCACTCAATTTACCCGCCGTTGCGGCGGGCGGCTGCACCGCCTGCAAGTCGAAATTGACGACCGCCCCATTGGCGGCACACCCCCCCGCCACCAGTAGCCCGATGCCAAGTGCAATCCCCTGAGTCCATCGATGCCTGAGTCCAGTCACGAGCGCCTCCTCATTAGTCTTGGGCACAGTCCTCGCCGCCTGCACGCTATTGGGCCGCAAAGTGTGCCCGTCGATTTTTCTGCCAGCACTCCTTGCTATGTTCCGTGCAGAACGGTTTTTCCTTGCCATAGCTGGTGACCTGTATCTGGGCCGCCGGGATTCCAAGGTCCGCGAGGTAGCGCTTCGTCGCCTGCGCGCGCCGCTCTCCCAGCACCAGATTGTAGGCCAACGTGCCTCGCTCATCGCAGTGGCCGGCAATCGAAAGATGCCAGCCCTTCTCCACCTTGAGAAAGCGGGCATTCGCCTCCAGCACGGCTTTGGCATCGGTTCTGACGGTTGCCCGGTCATAGTCGAAAAAGACATCGGCCAACCCGGCCAACGTCGGTGTCGAAGCCGCTTCGGCAGACGCTGCGGGAGCCGTCACCGAAGGAACCGCTCGTTCAGCCACGCGGGCCTCCGCCATCGCCCCAGGCTTGCCAAACCCCATCTCTTCCTTGGGCGGCGCCTCACGTTCCGGAGTAGGTGCGGCCTTGGCCGCCTCCGTCGGCTCACTCTTTTTGGCAACAGCCTGGCCAGGCACCAGGCTCTGGTCTTGAGCCGACGTCGTCACCGTTTTTCCTCCACAGCCCGCCACCAAGCCCCCGACCGTCAAACATACGAACAGGACCGCACAACGACCGTTCCTTAATGCCTTCATACTACCCCCTCGGTTCATCTGGCGTGAATCGAACGAGCTATGAGCCCGTCTTCATTTTTAAGATACGCGATATCCACCTGCTCGCCCACCTGGAGATTGTCCAGCGCCACTTTCTGTTTTCCTCTCGTGATCACGGTCCCGGCCTCCACGACAGCCCCGACGATGAGTTCCTGTTTTTTTGCCGCCACGGCCTTGACGACAATGACCTGCGGACTGTCCGCGACGTTGACCGCCACGACTTCTCCCCTCACGGTGCGAACCGTCGAATCTGTCGCGGCGCCGACGACCGGCGCCGTCATGCCACCTATGCCGACCATCGCCAGCACAGCAACCAATGTGACACACCATCCCTTCGTCTTCATTTTTTCCATCTCCTGACCTCCCCGTGGCACGTTTGCCCAGGCCGACTCCGTTCACTCTCAGTTAGGGTGTACTATACTCAGAATTGCCCCTCTCGGCAAGAGCGCGCACGATCGCGTTTAACTGATCGACCGGGTCGCTCGGGGCTTGCCCCTCTGGGCCCTGCCGGTCCTCCGCCTGATGACGGCAATACATGCCGCTCTTGACTGGCCGCCGATAGACCGATAATATCCCAGCCGGACCCGCCGCCTTGCTTGAATGAACGAAGGCCGCGGGTCTACCCATTTTCTTAAGTGAAGCATCCGCACAGCCCTTAGCCAAGAAATTCGAGACAGGAAGTCGGTCCGGCAATGATCGAAGCGCACAACATCACCAAACGGTATGGGGACCTGACGGCCATCGAACGCGTCACCTTCACGGTGGCTAAGGGTGAGGTACTGGCCTTCCTCGGCCCCAACGGTGCCGGCAAAACTACCACCATGCGGATCCTGACGTGCTTCATGCCGGCCACCGAAGGCACGGCCCGTGTGGCTGGATTCGACTGCTTCGAGCAGCCGGTCGAGGTCAAGCGCCGCATCGGCTACCTGCCCGAGACGCCACCCGTGTACCAAGAGTTGACCGTCGCCGAGTACTTGACCTTTGTGGGACGGATCAAAGGCCTGGGAGCGGCAGACCTGCGTCGGGGGCTGGATCGCGTGGTGGAACGGCTCTCGCTGGGCGACGTCCGCCACCGCCTGATCGCCAACCTCTCCCGAGGCTATCGGCAGCGCGTCGGACTGGCCCAGGCCTTGCTGCATGACCCGCCGGTCTTGATCCTGGACGAGCCGACGGTCGGACTGGACCCCAAGCAGATCATCGAGATCCGTGAACTCATCAAGAGCCTGGCCGGCTCGCACACCGTCATCCTCAGCACCCACATCCTGCCGGAAGCCACGGCGGTCTGCCAGCGGGTGGTCATCATCAACCGCGGCCGCATCGTGGCGGAGGATACGCCCGAGCGGCTCTCCGCGCGGCTGCGCCGGTCCGAGAAAATCAGCCTCATCGTGAAGCAGCCGCCGGCCGACCTGGCCGCCCGCCTGCGCGCACTGCCGGGCATCCTCAACGTCTTCGAGGCGACCGACTCCGGCGCCCTCCTCCTGGAATGCGCGCTCGGACGGGACCTGCGGGACGAGGTCGCACGCTACGTGGTGACCAATGGCTGGGGGCTCTTGGAGCTCAAGACCGTCTCCATGACGCTGGAAGACGTCTTTCTCCACCTGACCCAACATGAGGAGGGTCTGGCCGGAGGAAGCCAGACCCAAGCCGCCGTACAGATCGAGGAGCCCCGCAACCTATGACACCGGTCCGCGCCATCATCGCCAAAGAGCTGCGATCCGCGTTCGTCTCGCCGATCGTTTACGTGGTCAGTGCCGTGTTTCTCTTGATCTTCGGCGTCCTGTCCTACCTGGCCGTGGTGAATGCCGGCAGCCAGGCGGTTCGGCTGATGCAACTCCAGGGGGCCGCCCCCCAGCTCAACCTGAACGATTTGGTATTCCGCCCCACGTTCTACAGCCTGGCGATCGTCCTGATGCTCGTGCTCCCCTTGCTCACCATGCGTTTGTTCGCGGAAGAGCGCAAGCTCAAGACGTTCGAGTTGCTGATGACGTCCCCCGTCGGCGTCCATGAAATCGTGATCGGAAAATTTCTGGGCGTCTACGCGATCTTCCTGGGCCTGCTGGCCCTGACCGGCCTCGTCCCCTTGGTCCTGTCCTTCTACAGCAGCTTCGACTGGAATCCGGTCCTGACCAGCTACTTGGGGCTCGCCCTCCTTGGCGGCTTGTTCCTCACCACTGGCGTGCTGGCTTCGGCGCTGACCGAAAACCAGATCGTCGCGGCCTTCCTCAGCTTCGGCCTGCTGATCCTCGTCTGGCTGCTGGGAGGCGTGGGGGTCGTCCTGGGGGACACGCCGGCCGGACACCTGGTCTCGTACCTCTCGTTCATCGAACACTTCGACCGCCTGGTCCGCGGTCTCGTAGACACGAAGGACCTGGTCTATTACGCCTGCGGGCTGGTCCTGATGCTCTTCCTGGCCCACCGGGTCGTGGAGTCGCAACGGTGGAAATGAAGGGGCGAGGGTGGCTGGGCCGGGCGTCGTGCTCGCGCATCGCGCACATAGGAATGTGCTCGCTGGACGCGCGCAGTTGAGCCCGGCCCAGCCACCCTCAGCAAGTGAGTACTAAAAAAAGTGAGTATCCAATGAACCGGATTGCATCACTCCTCGGGATCATCGGTACCGTGCTGGGCGTGGCGGGCTTCATCGCCTACAGCCTTGTCCCCGAGAAGCTCTGGCTGGTCACTCTCAGCGAGGGGCTGGCTTTGATCTGCCTGGCGGCCTTCTTCGTGGGCCACGTCGAAACGCTCAAGACCTTTTCGTCTCGCCGCTCCACGCGCTTGGGCGCCAACAGTATCCTTATGGTACTGCTGTTCATCGGCATTCTGGTGATCGTCAATTTCCTCGCGGCACGGCATTCCCAACGGTGGGACCTCTCCGAAACCCAGCACTTCACGTTGGCCCCGCAGACATACCAAGTGCTCCGAGGGCTCACGCGCGAGGTCAAGATCACGGTCTTTACCCAAGACCGAAGCCCCACGTTCAACATCTATCGGGACCTGCTGGACAGCTACAAACAGCAGAGCAGCCATGTGAAAGCGGAGTTCGTAGACCCGGAACGGCAGCCGGCCGTGGCCCGCCAATACGGCATCACCAGGATCGACACGGCCGTGATCGAGAGCGGCCCGCAGACGACCCGCATCACCGCCGCCTCGGAAGCCGAGCTGACGGGGGCGCTGATCCGGGTCTCCAAGGACGCCAAGAAAAAGATCGTGTTTTTGGAAGGCCATGGCGAGCGCGGCATCGCCGACCAAGAGCGTACCGGCCTGTCCGTCGCGAAGGAAGCCCTGAGCAAACAAGGCTACGAGGTCGGCACCCTCTCGCTGCTCCAAGCCGCCGCCGTGCCGGACGATACGTCGGTCCTCGTCCTAGCCGGCCCTCGGCGCCCGGTCACCAAGGAAGAAGCGGACCGCCTGACCCGGTATGTGGAAGCCGGTGGTCGCCTGCTGATCCTCCTGGATCCCGACACCCAGGCTGAACTCGACGACCTCCTGCAACAGTGGGGCGTCGAGGCCGGCAAAGGGGTCTTGGTGGATTTGCAAGACAGGCTGGCACAGGGGGACCTGACCGCCTTGATGGTCCGCACCTTTACCGAGCACGAGATCACGCAGGATTTTAACTTCGCCGTGCTCTTCCCCTCGTCCCGTTACCTGGCCTTTCACGAGGACACCGGCAAGGACTGGGACTTCGTCCCGCTGGCCCGCACCTCCTCCCGGAGCTGGGCCGAGACCGACCTGAAAGGCCGCGTCGTGGGATTCAACGACAAAGAAGACGTGCAGGGCCCTCTGCCCCTGGCCGCCGCCCTCACGCCCAAGAAAGCCCCGGAAGAAGGCACGAAGCGGGCGGCCATCGTGATCGTCGGCAATTCCTCTTTCGCCAGCAACGCCTATGTCAACTTCCCCGGCAATACCGATTTTCTCCTGCATACGCTGGGATGGCTGGCGGAGGAGCGTGAGTTGATCTCCATCACGCCCAAGGAACCGGCGTTCCGGCCCTTCATTCCGAATCCGACCCAAGAACGCATCCTGTTCTACGTCCAGATTCTCCTCCTTCCATCCCTCACGTTCTTCTGGGGCATGACCATTTGGCGCCGCCGGCGGCGTCTGTAGAGTCATCATGAAACGACACGGGTTCACCATCCTCATGGCCCTCGTGCTGGCAGGTCTGGCTGCCTATGTTTTTTGGATCGAGCTGCCGTCGGAACGCAGGCAGACCCAGGACGAGGTCCAGGACAAGCGGCTCCTCTCCATCTCGGAACACGAGATCACCGGGCTGACGGTCCGCACGGTCGTGGGCGAAGTGGTCCTCGAGCTCGATCAGACGCGCGCCTGGAGAATCACGGCTCCGCTGAAGGCCGACGCGGACCCCCGTGAAGTGGAGGCCCTGCTCAGGGCCTTGACGCTGGGCAAGGTCTCGCGCGTGGTCGAGGAAAAGGCGGCGGCGCTGGCCCCCTTCGGGCTCGAGCACCCGTCCGCCGTCCTGACCGTGAAGGCGGGACCTCGCCAAGAGACCCTTTCGCTCGGCGACAGCGGACCGACCTCCTCCACCCTCTACGCCATGCGGGCCTCGGACAAGAAAATCCTCTTGACCGACCTTGCGCCCAAGGACGTCTTCAACAAGACGCTGCTCACCTTCCGCAAAAAGGACGTGCTGCGCGTCGATCCGTTTCAGACCGATCGACTGCGGCTGACCTATCCCGCCAGCGAGATCGTCCTGTACCGGCAAGACCAGGTCGGCCATGCGGGCCCGCCGGAGCAGGCCCAGTCGACGGACAACAAAAAATGGAAAATCCGCGCGCCGATCGAAACCGGGGCCGACCAAACGGAGGTCCGGACCCTGCTCATGAAACTCAAAGACCTCAAAGCCATCGGGTTCATCGATCCCGGGCCCCAGCATGACGCGCTCCTGTCGAAGCTTACCAGGCCGGCGGTCAAGATCACCGTGCACCAGGGTGCGGCGGACCGGACCCTGCGACTGTTCCAGCTCGACCCAGCCAGCGGCGAAGCTTACGCGGTTACCACGAACGACGAGCCCATCTACCGCGTCAACCCGGCGATCATCAAAACCCTCACCAAGGAACTCTTCGCCCTCCAGGACAAGCGCCTGCTGGGGATCGATCGCGACGAGATCGCGATGCTCTCCGTCAAGACGCGGGATCAGCAGTACGTGCTCATCAACCAGAACGGCGACTGGGTCCTCGAAGACCAGCCGGCCGAGATCCTCAACCAGGAAGCCGCGGACATCTTCGTCAGCCGCGTCGTGAGCCTTCCCGCCGAGATCCGCACGGTCAAGCAGGCAGGCCCGCTCACCCCCTACGGTCTCGCCTCTCCCTCCGCCGAATTCACGGCGACCGGCAAGGACGGCAAGCAGCGGGGCCGGCTCGTGCTCGGCTCCAGCTCCGGCGGTCTCGTCTATGCGATGGGGCAAGGGCTCACGGGTATTTTCCAGGCGCGCGCCGACCTGCTGACCCAGATTCCGGCCAAGGCCGACCTGAAATCCAAAGAGCGGCAAGTCAGCGGCATGGCGAAGTAAGCAATCTCACGTCTAGACATTCCCCTCCCGCTTCGGTATCGTACCTCTCACGCCCCCGTAGCTCAGTTGGATAGAGCAAGAGTTTCCTAAACTCTGGGTCGCACGTTCAATTCGTGTCGGGGGCACCATACCAACCTTCGGTTGAACCGTCGCCCTATTTATCGGTTTATTGTAATTGATGGGCGACGGAGAAAACCTTAATTTGATCTTTCAGTTTATGCAACCGCACTTCGTGTGAACCGCCGGCCTCCTTATCGCTTTATCGTGACTGAGGCCGGCGGAGAAAACCTTCGATTGATCTTTCCGCTTATAGAACCAACTTTCGTCGAACCGGCCCCTTCATGCCGATCCTGCACCGGGGACACCCTTCATTTGACCTGTTGCCTGTCTTAACCGGATCGGCCTCCTCTCATCGAAAAAGCGAGCATCCTGCGTTCTGTTGTTGATTTTTTCGGAATGCTGTGGTAGCGTGAGTTCAGTTCCAACGCCCGGGCCTGGCAATGGAACATCGTCAGCAAGGCCCGAACCGATGTTGTTTTGCCCCGGGAATTTGATCGGAAGCCAGACCCAAGCCGCTTCGCTCTCGCGTCTTCGGCCCGTGTTCTTCCCGTCGATGCTTCCTTCTCGAGTCCAAGACAATATCACTCAAATTCCTAAGGAGGGACCCCCATGGGTTCGAAGATTTATGTGGGTGGCTTGCCGTATTCCGCAACCGAACAGCAATTGACCGATCTGTTCT
>SCVQ01000380.1 GCA_004296865.1 Nitrospirota bacterium | reverse complement strand
CCCTATTCAGCCAGCAAAGCCGGAGGGGATTTGCTCGTGAGGAGCTATTGGACGACCTACCGGTTTCCAACCGTGATCACGCGCGGGAGCAATACCTATGGTCCCAACCAGTACCCCGAGAAGTTCATTCCCCTGTTTGTGACCAACGCGATCGACGATCAGCCTCTGCCCCTGTATGGGGATGGGCGGTACCGTCGGGACTGGCTGTCGGTATTCGACCATTGCAGCGGGATTGAGCACGTGTTGCGGCATGGCGAGCCCGGCATGGTCTATAACATCGGGGGAGGCAATGAGCGCGAGAACATGGTCGTTGCCGAGACGATTCTCAACCAACTTGGCAAGCCGAAGTCCTTGCTCCGCTTCGTGCAGGACCGTCCCGGCCATGATCGTCGTTACGCCATTGATTGCGGGCGTTTGCGTCAGTTGGGTTGGGCTCCTGCCGTTTCGTTCGAAGAGGGGTTGCGTGCCACCGTCGATTGGTATCGAGACAATCAGTCTTGGTGGCGGAAGATCAAGTCCGGCGAATTCCGACAGTACTATGAGCAGATGTACGGGCAAAGGTTGAAGAGCGGCACGGCATGCGCATCCTGATCACTGGCGCCGATGGTCAGCTCGGCTGCGAATTGCAGCGGGTGCTCAGTGGCTATGATCTCGTGTTGGGCCTCTGGCCGGATTTTGATCTGCTCAAGGCAGAGGCAGAACGGGTCATTCTTGAGGCCAAGCCGGATGTGGTCATCCATGCCGCAGCTTATACGGATGTGGAGAAAGCCGAGCAAGAGCCTGATATGGCAATGGCGGTGAACGCGGAAGGGACCGAGCGGGTGGCTCGAGCTGCGGCCAAATCCGGTGCCAGGTTGATCGTCCTCTCGACCGATTATGTATTCGATGGACGCAAAAGGTTGCCGTATGAGGAGACCGATTTCCCCAATCCCCTGAATGCCTATGGCCGGTCCAAGTTGGAAGGGGAGCGGCGGGCCTTGGCGCGTTGTCCCAACACATTGATCGTTCGAACCTCCTGGCTCTACGGTCTGCACGGCAAGAACTTCGTCAAAACGATCATGCGGCTGGCCGGCGAACAGCCCGAGCTTCGCGTTGTGGCGGATCAGCGCGGGGCTCCCACCCATGCCGGCGACCTGGCCTCGGCGCTCGCAGAGGTGCTGGGTACGGACTTATGTGGGGTGGTCCATGCGACAGGATCAGGCGACTGTACCTGGTATGAGTTTGCCTGCACGATCGTTTCGCTGGCCGGTCTTTCAGCCACCGTTCATCCGATTACGACCGAGGAGGCGCACCGTGCCGCCTCACGTCCTCCCTATACGGTCCTCGCGAATCGGGTTCTCGCGAAAGCCGGGATTACCCTGCCTCATTGGAAAGACGCCTTGGCTCGATTTGTGTCCGAAGTTCGGACCGTCGCTCCGGCGGAGAGAGCATAGGAGATAACGTATGAAGCGTGCTTTGATTACCGGCATCACCGGCCAGGATGGCTCGTACCTTGCCGAGCTGTTGCTGGAAAAAGGGTATGAAGTGCATGGGATCGTCAGGCGTGTGGCTATCGAAGACCCGGAACACCGTCTCTGGCGTATTTTGCACCTCAGGGACCAACTCCATTTGCACGCGGCATCGCTCGAAAGCCTTCCCAGCATTTACCGGGTCTTTCAGAAAGTGACGCCGGATGAGTGCTACCACCTGGCCGCCCAAAGTTTTGTGACCTACTCATTTGAAGATGAGTTCTCCACGCTCAATGCGAATATCAACGGAACCCACTATATGTTGGCCGCGCTGCACGACTGTGCGCCGGACTGCCGGTTCTACTTTGCCGCGTCGAGCGAAATGTTCGGAAAAGTCGCTGAGGTGCCTCAGACCGAGCTGACGCGGTTCCATCCCCGGTCTGCCTATGGGATCTCGAAGGTGGCCGGATTCCACCTGACTCAAAATTACCGCGAAGCCTATGGCATCAAAGCCTCATCGGGGATTCTCTACAATCACGAATCCCCGCGCCGTGGTTTCGAGTTTGTGACGAGGAAGATCTCTTCCCAGGCGGCGAGAATTAAACTCGGCCTGGCTAAAGAAGTTCGTCTCGGCAACATGGAAGCAAAGCGCGACTGGGGCCATGCCCGCGAGTATGTCCGGGCCATGTGGATGATGCTCCAGCAGGATGAGCCCGAGGACTATGTCATTGCGACCGGCGAAGAGCATTCGGTGCGCGAGTTTGCCGAGGCGGCGTTCTCCCACCTGGGGCTCGACTACCGGAATCACGTGGTGGTTGACCCGCAATTCATCC
>SCVQ01000379.1 GCA_004296865.1 Nitrospirota bacterium | reverse complement strand
AATGAGTTGATCCGCACGGGCCATCGCCGACGCTCGGACCGACTTACGCGCTTTTCAAGACGTTCGCGGCCTGCGGACCCTTGGCACCCTGCACGATGTCGAACTCGACGTTCTCGCCCTCTTTCAGTGTCTTGAACCCTTCGCCTTGCAGAGCGGAGTAATGGACAAACACATCCTCTCCGCTTTCAAGCCGAATGAATCCAAACCCTTTTCTGTCATTGAACCACTTGACCGTCCCCTTGCTTCTCACTCGATCCTCCTTTCCTCAACCGCAACGCAGGCAGTTAGTTGCCTGCATCATCCGACCAGAGATGCCCCGCAAGCCGGCACCTAAAAAAATACCGCAGAAGACTTGGGGTCCTCCTGCGGTACGTGGAACGAGTCATAACGTGCATGGTAATCCCGCAAACAGGGGCAGCATTTAACATAGCCCCCCCATGTTGTCAAGAATATCTTTCCCCTCCCGGCGGCTTGCGCCTCCCGTGGCTTCTCCGGCCTCCCCATGGCTCAGCTGTCCGAGATTTACAAGCCCTCGAAAATACATTATATTGGGATACTTACGGACCGCTCAAACCGAGGACTGCTTGTACAAAATCCTGGACCGCTACATTTTCGCCGAGCTGCTTCCCCCCTTCCTGATCAGCCTCATCGCGCTCTGCTTCGTCATGTTGACGAAGGAATTGCTGCGCCTCGTCGAACTCCTGGTTTCAAAGGGGGTCGGGTTTTTAGCTGTTCTCGACGTCTTTTTCCACCTCCTACCGTCGTTTCTCGTCCTAACCCTTCCGATTGCCGGCATCATCGCGTCGATCACGGCCTTCAGCCGCCTCTCCTACGACAAGGAACTGGTGGCCATGCGGGCCGCCGGCCTCAGCCTGCTCCGCCTCTCCCGACCCGTCATGATTTTTTCCTGTCTGGTCTTCGGGCTGACACTGGCCCTCTCGCAGTGGGGCCAGCCCTGGACGAGTGTGTCCTTGAAAAAACTGGCCTTGAGCCTGCTGCGGGACCAGCTCACCCTGGCGCTCGACAAAGGAGTCTTCAACGAGCCGGTCCCAAGAATGGTCATGTACGTTCCCGATCGCGCGGAGGGAGCCGATGCCCAAGGGATCTTCATTTCGGACGGACGCAACCCTGCCGAAGCGCGGATCATCGTCGCCAGCCGCTACGCCCTCCTGAATGAACCGGGTAACAACCAAGTCGGCATTCGCCTAATCGACGGCACGATTCACAGCCGTCCGCACGATCTGACTCAGTACCACCAGGTATCCTTCTCGACCTACGATTTGCGAGTCAGCCTCAACCAGAGCCTCTATGCACCGGCCGACGAGCGCCCTTCCCGAGAATCCGTGATCGAACGGCTCGACCAAACCGACTGGCAGGACACCGACTCGTTGCGCCGGCTGATGGAATATTACAAGGACCTCGCGTTTCCCACCGCCGCGCTCATTTTCGGCATGATCGGCGTCCCGGTGGGCATCGTCTCCAAGCGATCCGGACGCGTCGGCGGCTTTGCCGTGGGGGTGATGGTCGTCATCGTCTACTACGTCCTCAACGTCCTCTGTGAATTTTTTGTCACCACGCTGGTCCTGCCCCCCTTTGCCGGTGCCTGGCTGCCCAATGCCGTCTTTCTCGTCGCCGGGATCATCCTTTTTCACCGCATCAACCAACGATAACCTGATGACGATCCTCTTCCGCTATATCATGCGTGAGTACATCAACGTGTTCACGATGTGCTTTGCCGGGCTGATGACGGTCTACCTCGTCGTGGACTTTTTCGAAAAGGTCCGCAAATTCATTCGGTACGATGCCGAACTCCTGACCATCCTCGGCTATTTTGCCCTCCGGACCCCCAGCATCTCCTTCCAGGTCGCTCCGTTGGCGGTCCTCATGGCCACCCTGCTCACTCTGGGGGTGCTGTCGAGAAACCACGAAATCGTCGCGATGCGCAGTTGCGGCATCAGTCTGTACCGGATCGCCTCGCCCTTTCTCTTCCTCTCGCTGATCATCTCGCTGATGTTGTTCGGCCTCAGCGCAGTGGGCATGCCTTATGCCACGGCCCAAGCCGAATACGTCAAAACCGCGCTGATTGAAAAAAAGAGCGGGCTGGCCACGTTCAAGGCCGATCGCCCCTGGATTCAAATCGGCGATCAAACCCTCATGAACATCGAGGTCGTGGAGCCGGACGGGACAACGCTGCGGGGAATCCGCCTCTATCAACTCGGGGCGGGCTTCCGACTGACCGAGATCACGGAGGCCAAAGAGGTGCGGTATGGGGAAGGGGGATGGACGCTGCATTCGGGCGTGAGCCGGACACTGTTCCCCGACGGCCGATTCCTGACGGAATCCTTCCAACGCCGGCCGATCCTGATGTCGCAGACCCCCGAGGACTTCACGACCTGGGCCGCGGTTGAATCGGAAGAGATGACGCTCATGGCGCTCCGGGCGCACAGCGATCGATTGCGCAAGGACGGCTACAGCTTCACGCGCATGCTGACCGACTATCACGGACGCGTGGCCTTCCCCTTCGTCTGCGTGGTAATGACCATCGTCGGCATCGCCTTGAGCTTGCGGCGCAGCGGCGTCCGAGGCGGGGGGATGGCCGTGGGGATCGGGCAAGCGCTCGCGATCGGGTTTCTCTACTGGACGACCCACTCCGTCGCAATCGCCCTGGGTCGGAGCAGCGTCCTGGCGCCCATGATGGCTGGATGGATCGCCAATCTCTTGTTCCTCTCCTTCGGCCTCTATCTGTTTCTCAAGGTCAGGCAATAGAGAGAGACGGCGGGCAGGACTCCGAACGTCTTGCCTCTAGCCCATCGCTTCGCGCCTCCGGCCACGCGGATCGAGTTGACTGACGGAAGGGCTTGGGGTAAAAGAAGATCGTCGGTGAAAATCTGTACCGGGTGAGCAACACCTACGCATGAAAACTCGTGTCGTCGTCACAGGCCTCGGCGTCGTGTCGCCGATCGGCATCGGGGTCGGGCCTTTTTGGAAGGCGGCCCTGGAAGGCCGGTCCGGCATTACCGCGCTCACCCCCTTCGGAGAGCTTCCGCTGGACGCCTACCGGTCCCGGGTGGCCGGACACGTACTGGATTTCGACTCGGTCCGGTTTCCGGACTCGCTCC
>SCVQ01000378.1 GCA_004296865.1 Nitrospirota bacterium | reverse complement strand
CAGGGCGCCATCGACGCTCTGGTCGTCGTAGCCCCGAGCCTCCTTCATCCAGATGGAATATCGGTGCTTCGCGCGCTCGTTCTCAGGATTGTGCTTGGGCATGGGGGGTGCCGGGGGTGTTGGAGTCATGGTTCACGGAGGGGTGAGAGGTCTGCCTTAGCCGGGGGTGTTGGAGTCATGGTTCACGGAGGGGTGAGAGGTCTGCCTTAATGGTTCGTCTGCGGGCGTGACGGTCACGTCGAGAATTGCCTTCAGGCGGTCCAGATCGCTCGGCCTGACGCGGCGGTACATCCAGGTCTCGCACTCCGGGCAGAGCGCCTTGAGATTGCCGCCGGTCGGGGAAAGCGGCACGTACTCCGCCATATCGAGCGCGGGCGAACGGGGTTCGCGGCACGGCATGCAGTACATCTGTCCGTCTTGCAGTCGACGCTTCCGCCGACCCTGCTTCTCGGTCAGGAACCGGCGCAGCTCGGCCCCCAGGACGAGGGTCGGCCATACGCGTTCGATGGCCCGGAGGCCCTGCTTCAGCCAGCTCCTGACGGTGTTGCGGTGGACCTCGAACAGTTTGGCAATGTCCGCCACGTCGTAGGGACGATGGATCTTCGCCCGCCGGGGATCGGGGCGCCGTCGCTTCACGGCTACGCCTCCGGCTACCGGCCTTGCACGTCTGATGTACTGCGCCGCAACGGCCCCAGCCGCTCGCTGGCGAAGGCGTCCAGCGCATCGCGGTCGTAAACTGGAAACCGACCGTCGAGTCTGAACGGCGGGCCGCCGCCCAAGACGGCGAGTTTGGCCAGCGTCGAATGTGCCAGCCTGATGCCGTGCTGCTCCTCAAGATACTGGCTGGCGTCCCTGCGCCGCATGCGGTTGGGCCAGTTGCCGGTGCTGGGAATGGAATCGTAAGACATGGTGCCCTCATTCGGTTGAACGTAGGCAACCCAGATACACAACAGGAAATCCCCCTCCTAAACCGACTAAAGGGGGGATTAGCCGGGAGGTTTAGATCGGTTTACCGCCGGACTTCAGGTGCGGGCGCCAGTCGTCGACCAGCTTGCCCTTCGGCCGCTTGCCGCCCTCGCGCCATTCCGAGGGCGCCAGTACAGGCCACAGCCGATCGTCCGCCTTCCAAGGCAATCGGTCGCCGGCCAGTTCGCGCAGCAACGGCTCGAAATCCCGCCGCCGCAGTTGCTGGCCGTTCGCGGCAATGCGCTCAATCACGGGCCGCGCCAGCGCTATGATCTCAAGATCGCCCAGGAAAGCTGGGGTCTGTTGACTCGTTTGCAGCGGCTCGGTCTTGGCCGTCTCAACCTTCGACGCGTCCTTCCCAGGCGGTGACGTTGCAGGTTCCGGGGCCATGCGGAGCTCGACCATTACGGCAGACCAATGAAGTCGGCCGTCCGCGGTCCCGACGGAGTGGGCAGCTCGGTCAATCCTGGCATTGGTCTGAAAGACATCCTTGTCGATCTCAAGCCGCTGGCCCAGGTGGTTGAGGCCGGTAACGAAGACGTCGGGATGGCGAAGTAGGTATGCCGGCCAGCTCTCGTGCATCAGCCGGCCGATGAACACACCGACAGGGATCTTTTCGCCGTCCAGAAGGCTATGCGGCGCTTCCCACTTGGACATCACGTCATCAGACTCCAACAGCAGTCCGA
>SCVQ01000377.1 GCA_004296865.1 Nitrospirota bacterium | reverse complement strand
CCCCGCCCGACAACATGGTGATGCTCTTGAGACGCTTGCCCGGCGGCTGGGCGACAATATCCACGCCGGGCTCGTCGGCTGCCCGCTGGTCCGATTCCTGGCCTGGCTCCGGCTCGGTCAGGATCAACTCCGCTCGGCCTCCGGGGAAAAATCGCGTGAAGACGTCCCCGAATTTTTGCTGGAGCTCGTTGAAGGTGTCCAGAAACATCTGCTTCGTGGTGTGGTTGATCCGGCTGATAATCTCCTTCAAGGCCCCGATCGAATTGGCCAGGTCGGCTTCCTGCTCGGTCAGAAAGCGATGTCGCTCTTCCAATTCATGGTGTTCCGCGATGGCAGCCAGATTGATCGGCCCCATGCGCTCGATGCGATCGCGGATTTTGCGGAGCCGGTCGCGAAGTTCTTGCGAGGCCCCTTCCTCCGAACTCCCGCCGCCTTGTTCCTGGTCGTCCTGGCCTTGCAGGGCCGGCTCCGCCGCCAGCGCCTCGGCCACGTCAAGCTGGTACGTCCCCGCCAGCGTACTTTCCAGCGAGGCCAGTTGGGTTTTGATTTCAGCCCGACGGATCTCGACTGCCGTGCGGGCCTCCCGATTCGACACCAAGGCGTCACGAACGAGCGTCAGGTTGCGTTCCACCTGCCTGACGAGTTCGGCATCCCGCGCCTGCGCGTTCTGGGCCGCATCCAGTTCCGTTCTGATCTGGCCCGCCCGTCCCTCCAGTTCCTGAAACAGCGCCTCGTTCCGGTCCCGTTCGGCACGACTGTGCTGCATGGCCTCATCGAGCGCCGCAATCTGCCGTTCCAGAACGCCGGTTCGGACGTCCCACTCCGCTTGCTCCCCAATGAGCCTGGCAAGGTCCGCCTCGTCGCGCTCGCGGCGCGACCGGCTCGTCGCCACGTCCAGGCGGGCGTCCATCACCCGCTGCTGCACGGCGCGGATGTCCTCTTCCATCGCCAGCAGCGCCTTGCCGAGTTCGGCGTGACGCGCGTCTCCGACCGCGTGCTCCTGCCGCAGTCGAAGCAGCCGTTCCCGAACAGAGGCAATGTCTCCCTCGATCTGGGTCCGCTCCTCTTCGGCCTCCCGACGCTCGGTCCGGATCGTCTCGATACGGCGATCGAACTCCTCCACGTTCTGTCCCAAGCTGGCCTCGTCCTTCGTGAGGCCGAGCAACTGCATTTCCCCGTCGCGAATCGTTCGGTCGAGTCTCTGCTGAGCGGTCTTCACGGACAGACTCTCCGCCGACAGTTGTTCACGGATCCGCCGGTGTTCTTCCAGGGAGTGGGTCAACTCGACCCGCGTCGCTTCCAATTGCTGCGTTTCACGCCGACGCTGAAGCAGCCCGCCCGTCTCACCGGTCGTGCCGCCGGTGATCACGCCGGCAGCATCGAGCAACTCCCCGTCCAGGGTCACCAGCGTCGGACCGTCCGGCGCAGACCACAGGGCCCGCTCCCAGAGACCGATGGCCACATCAAGCGACTCCACGACCACGACGGTCTCGATCAGGCAGGACAAGACATCCGGCGAACCGTCCGCTGCGCGGACGAGGTCCAGGGCCCGTCCCAATACCCCGGGCTCATGTTGCAACGCCGGCCACCAGGACTGGTCCTGTCCGGCCTGCGATCGGCCGGA
The DNA here is from genome assembly GCA_004296865.1 of Nitrospirota bacterium. GTDB lineage: Bacteria > Nitrospirota > Nitrospiria > Nitrospirales > Nitrospiraceae > SCVQ01. The sequence goes on along the minus strand of SCVQ01000377.1, from coordinate 4,299 downwards.
CCACCGGGGATGCAACGGCACGAAGGCGCCGCGCCCCAGCCCCTTCTCCTTCAGAAACGCGATCGCTTCACGCGCCTGGGTGGGCCCTTCCACCAGCCACGCGCGCACCCGCTCGCCAAGAACGGACTCGATCGCACGATCGAACCCGGCCGGCACCACCAGCCACTCGGCGACCGCCTCCCGGACCCCGTGACAGGCCGCGCGCAGCGAGGTGGCTTCTTCCGCCCCTTCGCGCCCATAGCCCATTTCTTCGCGGATGATGCCCTGCAAGGCCCGCAGGCGTGATTCGTCCGCCGCCAAGGCTTCCTGCTGCCGGCTGATGAGGTGATCGGTTTCGCGGAGGTGCTCGTCCAGCCGATGGCTCTCTTGCATCGACCGCTCTCGCTCCATCCGGAGATCGCACAGCCGCCGCTCGCCTTCTTCCCGGCCCCGGATAGCCGCTTGAAGCCGCTCATACGTCGCCGTCCGCTGGGATTCGATTTCGGCCTGTTCGATGGCGAGGCGGTTGGCTCGACGGACCGTGTCGTCCCTCCTGGCCTCCAGACTGACCACCGCGCTCTCCTCGCTGGTCACGCGCATGGCGCAGTCCAGACTGTCCCGCCGCGCCAGTTCGACCTCCTCCGCCGCCGTCCCGCGACGCAGGGTCAGCGCCTCGACTGTTTTTTCCAACTCCGACAAGGCGGCAGCCCGCGCGCCGATCTCGGCATCGGCCTGGGACAGCCGCTCACGCAGCTCCGTCATGGTGGCGGCGGCCTGCGCGCGTTCCCTCTGCAAGCGGGCCAACTCCTCCAAGGATTGGGCGCGCTGTTGCTCATACTGACCCAGCCGGGTTCGCTCCACTTCGGCCGCTGTGACGGCCTGCGCCTGCTGACGCTCCACCTGCGTCAACGTCTCCCGGATGCGACCGACCGCCTGGTCGCCCGCTGTCATCCGGAGCCGCACGTCCTCCAACTCGCAACTCAAGCGGGCCTGCTCCGCCATCTGGCTCGATTCCACTGTCTCCAGGCCAGCAAGCTCGCGCTCCACGACGACCTGGCTCCCAAGCCGCGCACGATAGTCCCCCACCAGCAACCGGATCTCGATCGTCTTGGCCTCCTGCTGAAGGTTCTGGTAGGCGCGCGCCTGTCGGGACTGCCGCTCGAGCGAGGTCAGTTGCCGCTGCACCTCCGCGATGATGTCCCTGACACGCAGGAGGTTCTGGTGGGTCGAGTCCAACTTGCGAAGCGCCTCGGCCTTTTGCTTCTTGTAGCGCACAATGCCGGCGGTTTCCTCGATCAATTCGCGCCGGTCCTGCGGCGACGCGTTCAAAATCTGTTCGATCCGTCCCTGCTCGATGACGGTATGGCCCTTGGTGCCAGCCCTCGTATCCAACAGCAGGCTCCGCACATCTTTGAGCCGGCAGGATGTCTTGTTGATCAGGTACTCGCTGTCCCCGTTCCGGTACAACCGGCGCGTAATCATCACCTCGTCGTACTCGCCGAGCGGGGCCGACAACGGGGGGATCCCTTCCAATTTCTGATCCGCGAACCCGCTCATCACGAGCGAGACCTCCGCCATCCCAAGCGGCTTTCGACTCTGCGTGCCGTTGAAGATCACATCCTCCATCCGTTCGCTGCGGAGCGTCTTGGTACTCTGCTCCCCCAGCACCCATAAGATGGCATCCACCACATTGCTTTTCCCCGCCCCATTCGGTCCCACCACGGCGGTGACCCCTCGCGGGAAATCGACTTTGCCTTCTGCAAACGACTTAAACCCCGTCAATTCCAAGGATTTAAGGTGCATACTCCCCCCTCTTTGAAGGCTGACCGATGAATGATGACCGCTGAACGAAAGAGTTATGCACAGTCGCCTCCGACAGTTCCGCGGTCATCGTTTCCTAAGTGGCGATACCGGTCCTTGTAACATGGCCAGCAATAAAAATCAAAGAAAAACACAGCGGAAAGGGGAACGATCAGATTCATCCCCCAATATCTGGTAGGGTCATCACAGGCCGCGAAACGCGGGGTCAGGCAGGGACAAACTAGCTGGAACTCTGGGAGCCGGATTTGATAGTCACCAGTTCCTTCGGAAGAAGGAACTCGACATCTTCCTCAACGACCGTCAGTTCTTCCACCTCGGCAGCGCCATACCCTTTCAGGTATTCCACGACCTCAGCGACCAAGACTTCCGGGGCGGACGCACCAGCCGAGATCCCAACTGACCGGACGTGCTTCACCCACTCAGGATTAATGTCGTTGGAAGAATCGATCAAGTAGGCGGGGATGCCGCAACGTTCCGCCAGTTCTCGGAGCCGGTTCGAATTGGAGCTGTTCGGCGAACCGATGACCAGAATGACGTCCACCAGCTTGGCGAGCGCCTTCACCGCATTCTGCCGGTTCTGCGTCGCATAGCAAATATCTTCCTGGTGGGGGCCTTTGATCCCGGGGAATCGGCGATTCAGCGCCGCCACGATGTCCCGGCACTCGTCCACGCTCAACGTCGTCTGCGTCACGTACGAAAGATGTTGGAGGTTCTCGACCTGGAGAACTTCGACGTCGCCGACCGAGGAAACCAAGTGAAACTTATCCGGAATCTGCCCCAAAGTTCCAATGACCTCAGGATGGCCGGCGTGGCCGATCAGAATCAGCTCATAGCCCTGAGTATAGTCGCGATTGACCTCGTTGTGGACCTTGATGACCAAGGGACAGGTGGCGTCAATGACTTTCAGGCGCCGACGGTTGGCCTCCTCCCAAACTTCCTTGGCCACCCCATGCGCGCTGAAAATCACGATCGCGCCGTCCGGCACTTCGTTGAGTTCCTCCACGAACACGGCCCCCTCATGGCGCAAGGAATTCACGACATGGCGGCTGTGCACGATCTCATGCCGCACGTAGATCGGCGCCCCGTAGGTCTTGATGGACAACTCCACAATGTCGATCGCCCGATCTACACCGGCACAGAAACCCCTGGGATTCGCCAGATATATTTTCATAAATTCCTTTGCGCTATCAGCGATTAGCCGTCAGCTACCAACCAGGAAATCAGCTCTACCATACGGCAGAGCAGGCCTCGTCGTCAACTGAATCCCCGCACCAGCTACAGAGTTTAGTCACACCCACCCATCGAACGCTCGAACTAAGCGACGCGAGCTGATTTTGCACGCCTTCGCGTCGAGCGTGGGGTTAGAGATCGCGAATGGTGCTCCGCATAGGCATCGAGGAGCCTGCGGATCATTCGCTGATATTGAGTGTGGTGCTTCCGCGCCTCGCTCTTAAAGAACTCGACGCTTCGCTTGCTCAAGGCTATCGTGACCTTGACCCCCTCGGCCCGAAAGACCAGGTCTTCCGGGCGCGGGAGAAAGTCAGGAACGACCTTGAGGCTCCCGAGAGGTTCGTCTGTGTACCTGATTTTCTCGCTCATAGGTTCTCTTCCCCTTGCGCCAGTAACCGGCACCGAAGATACGGATCGCGTCCTCGCGGTACGTGAACCGATCGGGCAAATTAGCCATACGATCATAAGGCTGGTGGGTGTGCGTTCCTGCAACCTCTAACGCCTCGGGTAACCCGCGAGCGGGACCGGCGCGGGCCTTGCGTTCCTTGCAAGGCCCATGACGGGACCGATCGATGGGTTCACCCGGCTGTTAGGCGCCGGCCTCGACCTTGACGCCATGAACCCGTTCCATCAACTCCCGAAACGCCCTTCGATGAAGTAGCTCCGGGGCGTGCGCCGCGCTGCAGACGAGCAACGCACGTAGGCAACAGGACCCGATGATCTTCGTCAGTGCGATAACCTCGGGTCGCGATAGCGCTCCGCCGATTGTCAGTTCGACTTGATCTCCTGCTCCTTTGCGCGCCGCGTGCCTTATGCTCTCGACGTTGGCATGAGAGATTCGCGACAACCAATCGTAGGCGAACCGAGCATCCTCGTACTCATCGGAGCTCACCTCGACGACCAGTTCGCCGATTTCCACCGAAGGAAGAACTGCGAGACGTTTCCGTACGTCTGACGGCCGGAACACCCCGCCCGCGCTCCATTCCACGCAGCGCGACGGGTCCTTGCAGAGGAGTTCGAGCAGCAAGGCGGTCTCTAAGGCGTTCCTGGTTGTAAGCGCAGCGTCAACGAGGAGGCCACGCCTGACCAGCGTGAAACTCGCCACCGCATGGTTCATCATCTTCGTCAAAAGAACGAACGCGCAGTTCGGTTCCAGGGACTTTCGACCCGTCACGGCCGATGCCACCAGTGAGGCCGACCTCACGAGTTCTCGAAACACGGCCGTGCAGTCGGGGTACTCGCTGTCGAAGGACTGTGCCGTCGAAAGCC
>SCVQ01000376.1 GCA_004296865.1 Nitrospirota bacterium | reverse complement strand
GTCAGGCGCACGAAGACGCAGGGCTGCCCGGCGTAGGACGACTCCCCTTGAATGCTATGGAAGATTTCAGTGATGCGCATCAGTCCTGACAATCCGCTCTTGGCTATCAGCTCTGCTATTTCCACGTCTCGATCCGCCAGCCCTCGCGCCGCGCAATCCGTCCCATGCCCCTGATCGGGTTGACGACCAGCGGGTGGCCGACCGACCGCAGGGCATCCACATCACCGGGGCTGTCCCCATAGGCATAACTGTGTTGCAGGTCAATTCCGGTTGCTCTGGCGAACGATTCAATCAAATGACGCTTGCCATCCCCATAGGGATAGGGGGAGATGACCTGTCCCGTATAGCGATCGCCGCGCCGTTCAGGGATCGCGGCCAGGACCTTGTCCACCTTCAGATGGCCGGCGAGCGGCGCGATCAAAAAGTCCAGCGACCCGGTGATGAGGACGAGGCAATGGCCCGCGCGCCGGTGCGAGTCCAGCGCGGCGAGCGCGTCCAAGGATATGGTGGAACAGACCTCGGAACGGACAAACGATTCCGCCAAGGGTTCGATGACCGCCGGCCGCTTCCCTTCCAGGTAGAGCTTCCGCTCGCGCAGCGGGTGGATGGACAACGGCGGGATGTGCCGCAGCAGGTACCATAAGCTGCGGGCCGCGTCCCGCGGTCCCACCAGCCCCTGCTTCCACAGGTAGCGAAAGAAGCGCAGTTCGATCGCCTGGCCAGGGACCAACGTGTTGTCCACGTCGAAGAAGGCCGCCACGCGGACATCCGGCCTGGTCGCCGCATGGACTTGCTGCAGGGTCTGCATAGACGAAGTCGCTCGAATAGACGAAGTCACTCGATCTGACGTGCTGACGTGCCGCGTCCCACGCGGCGATCATACCGAACAGGGTGCCTATTGACAAGCGTTTTAGGGCCGTGCGACAGCAACGAATACATTGTGCCACAAGTGCGTGCGGGCGAATCGGTGAGGCAACCTGGCCCTGCGGATCGATCGCGGGCGCAAGCCAGTGGAGATTTACCGGAAGACTGGGTATAATGCGCGCAGTGCCGAAGTGGTGGAATGGCAGACACGCACGTTTGAGGGGCGTGTGGCGCAAGCCGTGCGGGTTCAAGTCCCGCCTTCGGCACCAAATCAAGCTTCGCGTGAACCGCCCCCAGTCATTTCTTTCAGTTTCCCCGCGTGAACGATCGCGACTCGCACGTCACGTGGTAACCGTCATCTATCAGCCGTCAGTTCTCAGTATCCCGCCATTTGCTATAAGCCATAAGCTATCAGCTCTTCTCTCTCAGCCATCTGCCGAGCGAATCAGTTATGGTGAGGAGGACGAGGGGAAAACTCTCTACCGAAGGCGCCGATACACGTCGCGGCGATGGCGGACATGGTGAATTGTGACCTGCAAGATCTCCGGGTCGACTTCGTACACGATCCGATAGTCCCCGACCCTGGTGCGATGCAGCCGCTCGGCACTCTGTAGTTTGATCGACTGAGGAGGGAAAGGATTGGTCTTGAGCTGCTCGATGCGGGTTAGGATGCGTGCGAGGAGATCCTTGGGAAGGGAAGCGAGGTCCTTCTCGACGGATGGCTTAAAGCTGAGGCTATAGGAGGCCACGTTTCAGCAGCTTTTTCCTCATCGCGTCATCGCTCACCACCGCTTCGCTGCGCCGCTCGGCGACAACAGCAAGATCGTGCAGGTCCTCCAGGAGCCGCTCATACCGCCGGCGCGAGAGAACCACGCGATCAGTCGTCACCTTCCTACCAGATCTCGGTCGTGTCTTGGTTGCCTTCATCGCACGGCCCTCCTACTATTTCTTATGGCAGAGGCTAGCATACGTCTCCGGAAAGAGGAAGGCAACTGCCGGAGCGCGCTTCCCGTCATAAGCCATACGCTCCTATTCTTCCTGCCATAAGCCATCAGCTCCTATCGCTTCCCGCCATCCGCCATAGGCCATCAGCTCCCCTCTTCCCGCCATTCGCTAAACGCCATAGGCTCTTCTCTCTCAGCCATCGGCTCTGTGCCCCTTCCCTCCTAGCGTTCAGCGAGCAATTTCGCTAAACTGACGCCCCATGCCAGAAATTAGCCGGTTTTTCGGAATCGTCATTCGGATGTACGTGAATGACCACTATCCATCACACTTCCATGCAGTCTACGGAGAGTTCGAAGCTTTGATTAACATCGAAACCCTGGCCGTGTATCGGGGCGACCTCCCGCGACGTGCGCTCGCGCTGGTCCTGGAATGGGCCGCGCTGCATCGAGACGAGTTGCGACAGGACTGGGACTTGGCGCGCAATGGGCACCCTTTGCAACCAGTTGCCCCATTGGAGTAAAGTGAGAGAGTCTATGCCGCTGCTGCGCATACAAAAGGTGATGCCACTCGAAGGGTTCCGGCTGCGTTTAACCCTGACGGACGGGTCTGTGGTTGAGCGAGACGTGTCCGATCTGCTTGCCGGACCGATCTTTGACCCCATTCGTAGCGACGCAGCGCGTTTTCGCGAAGTGCGAGTGGAAGAAGGATCTGTGGCCTGGCCGAACGGAGCGGACCTGTGTCCTGACGTGCTGATCTGGGGAGGTCCCCCGCCTCGAGAACCCCGGACCCCTCCGAAAGAGCTTCATCTCGAAGCAAAGACCGCAGGCGCCTGAAGCCTTCGGTTCGTCGTTTGCGAACAACGCTTCACGGACTCGGAAACGCCTAACCCTTCACCCCTTACGCCTCACGTCTTCCTGCCATCAGCTGTCAGCCTCCCGCCATTTGCCATAAGCCATAAGCTCTTTCCTCTCAGCCCTCCGTGACAATTCATAAGGGCGGGGCTATACTTCCTCCGAAAAGTCGCATATCGTGGGAATGTATGATGTCTGGCCAACCTGAAGCTTTCTCCCGCGTCTTAATCGACAAGGCGTTGGAATATAGCGGCTGGAACCTCCTTGATCCGAAGCAGATTCAGTTCGAGTCCCACGCCACATCCGGTCGCGCCGATTACCTCCTCAAAGACAGTCTCGGCCGCGTGCTCTGCGTTCTCGAAGCCAAGCGCGAAGACCTCGACCCTTACGACGCCAAAGAGCAGGCCCGTGGCTACGCCGAGAATCTCACAGCCCCGTTCATCATTCTGTCCAACGGTCGCGAGCACTGGTTCTGGAACTTCGAGCGAGCCGAGCAGCGCGACGCCTACCGCATCGAGCGCCTGCCCTCGCGGGAGGACCTCGAACGGGTCCGGCTCAAGAACCTCCAACCGCCGCGTCCGCTCGAAGGCGAAATCGTCGCGCCCGAGTATCTCCGTCACCTCAAGCACGACCTCACGCTGAGACGCTACCAGATTCGAGCGATGGACGAGATTGCCCGGCTCTTCGATGCCAAAGGTCTTCGCAAATTCCTTCTCGAAATGGCCACCGGCACGGGCAAGACGCTGCTCTGCGCCGCGCTTATCCGCCGCTTTCTGGTCAGCCGCAATGCCGAGCGCGTTCTGTTCATTGTGGATCGCATCGAGCTTGCCAAGCAGACGATGGAAGACTTCAACGTCGTCCTCGGCGAATACAAGCCGGTTATCTATAAGACGGCTCGCCGCACCGGCGAACTGCTCGGCTCTTCCGTTGTCGTGGCAACCATCCAGTCACTTATGACCGACCGCCGCTACCGCGAGGAGTTCACGCCGTTCTACTTCGACCTCGTCATCAACGATGAAGCCCACCGGTCCATCTATGGCGATGCCCGCGAAGTCGTCCAGTTCTTCCAAGCCACGCGCATCGGGCTCACCGCCACGCCCAAGGCGTACCTGAAGAACGTCAACATCAAGCAACTGGCTGAGGACAACCCCCAGGCGCTGGAAGCGCGTCAATTGCGCGACACTTACCACTACTTCGGCTGCAAGCCCGGCTTTCCGACGTTTCGCTACGACATCATTGACGCTGTCAAAGACCCCGAAGGCCCGTTTCTCTGCCTGCCGAAGATTTTCGACCTCCGCTCCGACATCACCACCAAGGCGCTTGCCGAATCCGGCTGGGCGGTCTTCGTCAACGAGCAGGAGGAAAACTTCAAAATCCAAGATTTGGAGAAGAAGATTTTTACGCCGGCTCGCAACCGCCTCATGTGCGAAGCCTTTCTCAAGGAAGCGCAGAAAGACCCGGCGGGAGCCATCGGCAAGTCCATCGTCTTCGCCGTCAATCAGACGCATGCCACCAACCTCACGAAAATCTTCAACGAGTTGCAGCCCGGCATGGCCCTGACCATCACCTCGCGCATCCCTGACGCCTCGTCGCTTGCCAAAGAGTTCCGCGACGGCAAACGCACCGAGCGCATCGCAGTATCCGTGGACATGCTCTCCACCGGCTATAATTGCCGCGACTTGCTCAACATTGGCCTCCTGCGCCCGGTCTTCTCGCCGACGGAATACATCCAGATCAAAGGTCGGGGAACGCGCCGGTTCACTTTCACCATAGGCCACACCGCCTATGAGAAGTCGTGCTTCTTCCTCCTCGATTTCTGCGCCGTCGCGGAATACTTCGAGGAAAAGTACGACTACACTGCGCCTCTCCCGGTGCCGAGGCCCAAGGTCGAAGCCAAAGAACGGACGACCAAGCCGGTCCCTCCGCTCAGCGGACCGATGCCCGGGGATGGACCGGTCGGTATAAATCTGCCCACCCCCGAGTATCCAGAAAGAAATGTCCGCGACATTCCCGTCTGGACCGGCCACGACGTGATGGTCTTAGAAGAAATCCGTATCGTTGGCCCCAACGGTGAGAAGGTGGACATCATGACCTTCCGTGGCGGCTACGAGCGCGATATCAAGGACTTCGTCGAGAAGACGCCCGCACTCAAAGCGGCCGTTGAAGCCGAGGACGATGATATCGTCGAAACCATCGTCAACGAGCGGTTCTACCATCGTCCGGAGATGTTCTACTCGCCGGACAAGCTCATCGTCTCCTACGGCGTGCCGGCGACCACACCAGCCTTCGTCTACAACGCCGTCGGACGCAAGCCGCTGCCGACGCGCGAAGCGATTGTCACCGACACCGTGGATTCCATTGCCGCCCGCTTCAACCTCCGCTACAGCGAACAGAAATGGGTGGACGCCACCGCCCAACTGCTTGCCGAAGACCCTGCGGCGCTGCGCCGCTTCATGTCCGGAGACATGACCCTCTTTACCGCCAGCCAGTTCAACCAGCTCGGCGGCGTTTCCGCGCTCGCCCGCTTCGAAGGCCGCGAGCAGGTTTTCGAAGCCTTGCGCCAGTCCACGCTCGTCCGGCAATCGTTGGTCGCAGCCGCACTCTCATGAACATCCCATAGGAACATCCATGCGCACCGTCCCCACACAGCCCGATTCCGTCGTCGCCCAAGCCCTCGCCACGCCGTCGAATTTCTTTTCCTCCGGACTGCGCCAGAAGGTGGATCAGCTCATGAACATTCTCTGGGCTGGCGGCGTCAACAATCCGATGGATTCCATCGAACAGATTTCCTATCTGCTCTTCCTGCGCTTGCTCACGGAGAAGGATGACGTTCTCGCCAGCCTCGACAAGAAATATACGCGCATCTTCTCCGGCAAATGGGCGCGATTCGCCTGGGGA
>SCVQ01000039.1 GCA_004296865.1 Nitrospirota bacterium | reverse complement strand
ACCGAGAGAATACCGTAGTCGGCCGTTGCCGGCTGCGCGACGAGGCGTCGAGCCACCTCGGTCTGGAGCATCAGGACCATGCGGTCGATCCGCTCACGCGCCGCCAGCAACCTGAACAGCACCGGCGTGGAAACGTTATAGGGAAGGTTGGCCACCACGACCGCCCCGTCTGGCAGCGCGTCGTACGAGAATTTCAGGGCGTCTCCAGCCCGGAGGTCGAGATTGCGACAGTCACCGAGCGTCTCTTGCAGATACGCAACCAGTTGCTGGTCCAATTCGACCGCAATCACTGTCTTGGCGGCAGCGCAGAGGGCACGGGTCAGAACCCCCCGACCAGGCCCGATCTCCAAGACCGTTTCCTCCGGCCGCAGTGCTGCCAAGACCACGATTTTGCGGACGATGTTGGGGTCAATGAGGAAATGCTGACCGAGACGCTTCAGAGGACGAGGGGGGGGAGCAGTCATTCGTCACAGGTCATTTGGTTAGGGAGCCTTTTTGATCTGCTCGGCCAGGGCCACCAGAAACTCCCGGTACACCTCGACGTCATCTCCCAGCTCTTCCAGGAGATCGTTCGTAAAGGAAGGCCCTGTCTTGATCTCTGCAAACCGCTTGGCCTCCTGCTGTCCCACCTGTTGGGCGAGCAAGGGGACCAACCGCACCTTCCACTTGGCCACGCGCTCGGCTCCGGCCACCGTATTGAGGTCCTTCGTCGCCTGCAGGAGCAGCGCATTCAGTTCTTTGATCTGGGCCTGAATAAAGTCAAGCGCCGCTTGTTTACCGTCGGCCATGTCTGAGGTTCCTTTCAGCCGGCAGAACTATCTCCGCACTGCCGCCAGCCTGACGGCCAGCTTCACGGCTTCGATCAAACTGCCGGGGTCCGCCACGCCCTTGCCGGCGATGTCGAAGGCCGTCCCATGGTCCACCGACGTGCGAATGATCGGCAACCCCACCGTGAGGTTCACACATTTGCCGAAAGCCACCAGCTTGAGCGGGATCAGGCCTTGGTCGTGGTACATGGCGACGATGCCGTCGTAGTCGCCGCGCACGGCCCTACCGAAGAGCGTGTCGGCCGGCAGCGGATCACTGGCGCGGATCCCGGCGGCTCTGGCACGACGCGCTGCGGGGCAGATGATCGTCCGTTCTTCGTCGCCGAACAACCCTCCCTCGCCGGCATGAGGATTCAGGGCCGCTACGCCGACCTTCGGCTTCGCAATGCCGAAATGCTCACGAAGCGCCCTGGCCGCCAAACGAATTGCCTTCCCCACGCGAGCCCGGGTGAGCGCTTGCGGAAGATCGTGAATCGCCACATGCGTCGTGACGAACATGATCTTCAGCGGCCCACCCAGGATCATCATCCCGACTTCCCGACTGCGGGTCAGGTCCGCCAGGAGTTCGGTGTGGCCGGGATAGTCGTATCCGGCCTTGTTGATCGCTTCCTTGTTGATCGGCCCCGTGACGATCGCATCGATACACCGTGCTTGCGCCAGTTCGACTGCCTTGGCGATACAGGCCACCGAGGCGGCACCACAGGACTTGGCGACCCTCCCCATCCGAAACTGCCCAAGCGGCCGCTCCAGCGGGTCCAAGACCGACAGCTCGCCGCGACGGCCCAGAGGCCCATGGCCTTGCACCGACACCACCTGCAGGGACAGCCGCAACGCGCGCACTGTCCGTTCCATCACCGGCTTGGAGCCGATGACCATCGGGAGACACAAGCGACGGACCTCGGGCCTGGCCAGGGCTTTTGCGATGACCTCCGGACCGATGCCGGCCGGATCACCCATGGTGAGACCGAGGATCGGTCGCCGGTTCGATCTTCGCTTGGTCTTCAGCATGACCTCAGGCCCCATAGAGGTAGAGCGTAAAGCCGATATAGAGCAGTGCGCTGCAGCCGAGCAGCCAGGGCCGCCAATGTCCGCCCCCCAGCAACTGACCGAGGCTCACGCTGACCGCCACGAGGGCGAGGCCCATGGTTGCGAGCGCATTGGGGGCCAGGATCCAGTCGGTCCCGATCAGCCCGACCGACACAGGGAACGTGCCCTGAAAGACCATCGCGCCGGTCACATTCCCGACCGCCAAGGTGTCCTTCTTCCGGTAGAGCCAGAGAAAGCTGTTGGACATTTCCGGCAACTCAGTGGCCAGCGGCGCGATCAACAGTGCGAGCAGCAGCGGCGAGACATGCAGTTCGGTGGACAACGCCTTCGCCGCCGTCACGAACAGATGGGCGCCGATCCCCA
>SCVQ01000375.1 GCA_004296865.1 Nitrospirota bacterium | reverse complement strand
CTCCCGATTCGCCTGGAATCCGTATCCATGCAAATGACGTTGAGGCCGAACTCGGCAAAGCACGCTCCCGTGACCAGACCGACGTACCCTGTGCCGATGATGCTGATCTGCATGTAGAACCCTTCCGTAGGATGTGCCCCGATGCTCCTCGCCAGAAAGGGGCGTGTAACGTGTAATCAGAGGCGAAGTATAGCAAGGAGCCCGCTATGTCGCAAGCACGCCAGGGTGATCGTTGGCCAGTTCTGACTCCGCCACGATGACGAGGTCTCGGCAAGACCGCGCGCATCTTCGTAGCATCCGTGTAATTGACACCCTCTGGCCGGTCCAGTACAATTTCTCACCCTACCTGAGGTCGAGGAGGTGTGGTCCGTGGCGATACAAGGCGGGGCGATGTTACGGCCCCTGGCCGTTATGATGCGACGCCAGATTCGGACGATAAGTCCGGATGCGACGTTGGCGGAAGCCGCGGGCCTGATGCGCGAGGCGAAGGTCGGTGCCGTGCTCGTACATGCCGGCGGCTCCTACCTGGGGGTCGTAAGCGAAGCCGATCTGGTGCGAAAGGCGATGGCTCTGGGGCTTGATCCGGCTCGAACGGAGGTGCGCGCGGTCATGAGCAGTCCCGTGATTACCATCGAGATCGACCGCTCCGCCCATGAAGCCAGCGACCTCATGGCGGAAAAGGGCATCCGGCACCTGGCGATCACCCAAGATGGCGCCATCGTCGGGATGATTTCCGTTCGAGACCTCCTGCGCTATTTCAAGAATTGGGGAACGCTCTGATTTCGATCGACATGTTCATGCTGCTCTTCTATCCCCTCCCCTTCCAGAGAATCTCCTGGTTGTCTCGCGCATGACACTTTCATCCGGCAAGGCCTGGTCTCGCTTGTGGCTCTTTGCGACCGCGTTCATCACCGGGGCCGTTGTGATGGCCTTGGAGATTCTGGGGAGCCGGCTACTGGCTCCGGTGTTCGGCAACTCGCTCTTTGTCTGGGGCGCGCTGATCGGGGTGATCCTGGCGGCGATGAGCAGTGGGTACGCGATGGGCGGCTGGCTGGCGGATCGCTACCCCGGCGGTGCGGTGCTGGCCGGCCTCCTGTTGGCTTCCGGGGCCTGGACTTTCCTGCTGGCGTGGAAGGGACATCCGGTCATGTTCGCCGTGGCAGAGTGGATTCAGGATCCGCGAGGGGGGCCTTGCCTTGCGGCCAGTCTTCTCCTGGCTCCACCGGCCTTTGGACTCAGCGGGGCTCTCCCGGCGCTGCTGCGGCTCTCGATTGCGGACATGGGGCACTTGGGCCGGCACACGGGGGTGATGATCGCGGTCTCCACGATGGGGAGCCTTGTCGGAACGTGGGGGACGGCGTTTTTTTTGTTGAGCTGGCTGGGCAGTATGGCAATGGTGGCGGTCCTGGGCGTGGTGCAAATTGCGCTCGGGTGTCTTTGGTGGTGGCGCGCCGTGGCCGTCCGCGCACGTGCGGCGGTCCGAGCGATCGGGAGCCTCGCGCTGGTGAGCGGCAGCCTCGGCTTGGGGTGGCTGGCGCTGCATCCGGACCTCGTCCTGCCGGCGCCGGTGTATCAGGAAGACAGTCCCTATCAACAGATCCGCGTCCGGGACACGGACCTGCTGCGCTATCTGATTCTCGACCGGACGTTTCACGCGGTCATGTGGCGCGCGGACCCGGTGGAGATGTTCCTTCCCTACAGCCAGTTGATGGTCGGGGCGTTGGCCTTGGCTCCCCATCCCCAACGAGCCCTCATCCTGGGCCAAGGGGGCGGCTCCATCGCCAAGTGGCTGTCCCGGTACTGGCCGGACCTCGACCTCGATATCGTCGAAGTGGACCCCTCGGTGGTCCGGGCGGCCGAGCAACATTTCGGGTACGTGCCGCCTGCCACGCATCATGTGTACGTGAAAGACGCCAGGGTGTTCCTGCGGACGACCGATGCCAAGTACGATGTCATTTGGGTGGATGTGTTTGCCAGACACCTGATCCCCTTTCACCTCACGACCAGGGAGTTTTTCGAAGAGGTGCGCATGCATCTAAGCCCTGACGGAATCCTGGCGGTGAATCTGGCTTCAACCGGCGACGGGCCGGATCGCCAGAGAGCGGAAGCCGTGGTGTCCACGTTCCGAACCGTCTTCCCCGTCATCGAGTCCTATAGTGCGAAAGGCCCCTTGAAGACCAAGCAGCCTGGAGCGGAGAATCTCGTTTTTTTTGCCGGCGCCCCGGTGACGCTGATGCGGCAGCCGGAATTCGCAGCACGAGTAGAGGGGTTGATTGCGCAACGGCGGCTGCCGTTTGAATTGCCGGCGCTGCTGGCGACCAGACGGGAGACCGAATGGCCGCAAGGCGTGGTCCTGACCGATGACTATGCGCCGTTTGATCTCTTGATGGGGCGAAGCGACGTCGATGGCGGATCGCCCCTGGCAGGTTCGTTGCCGAGTCGGTGAGAGGCTATTTTTGCCGGCGATATTGTCGATAATTCAGCAATAATTTGATGGCATGCGCAGGCGGACAGAGGCCAAAGAACATTCTTGCTTCCGCCTGAGCCCTATGCTATAAGAGGCGGCGGTCAAGGGGGCTATTTTGGGCTTGCATCTCAGCAGAGGTCGTTGCCGCGCTGACTGAGGGATTTCTCATTCACTAACCTAATCACAGCTCTTTTCTTCCAAAGGGAGGTAGGCCATGGGTAAGATGCTCTTGTCGGTATTTTTCGGCCTTGTTGTCGTGACGGCCGGGGTGTCAACGTCGTTCGCTCACCATGCGGGTGGCGTCGAGGTCGGCGACTTGGACACTGGGTCGGTCGTCGGCCAGCCGTTCAAGGAACTGGCCGTCGATCAGGAACTCTACGCGATCGAGTTGGGGGAGTTGAAGGTCTGGTATCCACCCGCGACGATCATTGACTTCAAGGTCCGGCCAGGCCGTCCCGTTGTCTTCAAGGTCACGAACAAGTCTACGGCCGAGCACGGGTTCCTGTTGACGTCGGAAGAATCCTTCGGTGCCCCGACCGCGTTGAAGGCGCAAGTGGTGCTGAAGCCGGGCGAGACGAAGTATATCGGTATTCCCACCAGCGACCTCTTCTACTCCAGTCAGGGAGCCACCTTGGTCTACAAGTGCCATCTCCATCCGGCCCACGTGGGTGGAAAGTTCTTGATAATCAAGTAGTCGCTTCCCGATTCGCGGGATTAGAAAATCGAATGCCCCGCTCGTCATGTGACGAGCGGGGCATTTTGTTTGTGGCAAGCACGCGGCGCGCAGATGCCTGCAGTCAGGTTTGCTCAGGTTGGCAGTCGGCAGCGGAGCCCAAGGGAATATTTTGCGCCGCGGCCAATTTCCCGCCGATGATCAACAGCAAAAACCGGTTTTCGGTGGGGGGCGCGCCGGACTTGGCCAGCACGACGGTGTTCAAGTCAACAACGACTTCGTTGTCTGTTTGCCACTGCGTTGCGTTCACGACCCAGAAATGGTTGCGGGCTTCCGGGAATTGTTTTGCCATGAACCCTTCGATGACGTTGGTGAGATCATCCGCCTGGCCTTGCTGGGGCATCCAAACCCACAGGCTCACCAGCAGGCAGAGGGGGGAAACCCATTTCATGCGCATGGTTGGACCTCCGTGCGAATGGGGTAAGAATTGGACCTCCGGCTCTCTGTCTCCCTTCGATGGTCTGCCTTGGGGTATCCGTATGCACAATATCAATATTGTATCATTGGGAATCAGCCGGGCAAAGAAAAAGCCCCACCCCGGCTGGGGTGAGGCTTTCTTAATAAAGACGCGGGATGGGGCGTTGGAACGTTACCGAATGAGAAAGGAAACGTCTAATTCCTCACGCCGCTCCAAACCTTGCCTGGGTCGATCTCCTTATCGGGATTGAGCGTCTTGGCCCTTGCCAGGAGTACGTCGGTCGTCTCGGGGTAGGCGGGATCTGCGATGCAGCAATTGTCGACGGGGCACACGGCAGCGCATTGCGGTTCATCGAAATGGCCGACGCATTCGGTGCAGCGATCGTGGGTGATCACATAAATGCTGTCTCCGACGCCCTGCCCCTCGCCCACGTGATTCCCCTTGCTCTCGGCGTCGCTCCGCGTCTCAAAAATGGCCTCATTCGGGCATTCCGGCAGGCAGGCCCCGCAGGAGATGCATTCATCGGTGATTAAAAGAGCCATGACAGATGCCTCCTTACAGACGGTATTGACAATGTCCCGCGACACCGACCATAGTCATGCCGCAAGATGAAGTTATTTTAGGCCGAGCCTCTTTTCCAAGTCAATAGAGAAAGCCGCGATCAGAAGGCCTATCTAATTGATCTGTATGGGCCATTGGGCCTAGGAGTCTGTTCTGTGTCGGCAGGCAGCCGCGGTGGGGCCGGTCTGAGGAGGAATCATGGTGGAATCGTCGGTCCCATCCCAATCCACATCAACGCCGAAGCGAAGCCGTATATACGTACTGATGGCCCTGGCCCTTCTGCTGATCGTTGGCAGTTGGCTGCTGACTCAGCAAAAAGATGGCGCGACCATCGTCGTGACCTTTCCCGGCGGCAAGCAGATCGAAACCGAAGTGGCGGATACGCCGGAGAAGCTTCTGTTCGGGCTGGCCTTCAGGGAAGCATTGCCGCCGGACTGGGGGATGCTGTATATCTTCGAGAGTTCCGGCCGGCATCGTCTCCGGACCAAGGGGTTTACCTTTCCGGTCGACATGGTCTGGGCGGACGAGAGTCGGCACGTGGTGTATGTGGTGGAAGGGGCGGCGCCCTGTCCGCAAGACCCCTGTCCCTTCTTCGGTCCGC
>SCVQ01000374.1 GCA_004296865.1 Nitrospirota bacterium | reverse complement strand
GGCGAGGGCGCGCCGGAACTTTGGGATTACCTCGGACGTAAGAATGGCAAACCTCCTAGTGGATAAGGCTGTCCCATCCATCTTCAGCGAAGTTGAGAATAGGCGGGCACCACTTTTCTGTCAACCTGCAAGCAAAACTAGATGGAGTTGGAAAGGCCTGCAAGCCGTAGCTAGGAAAAATTGCTTGACTGGCGAGCCGTTCGGCTGTTATAGGCCCGCTGGCATGAGTGAATCCTATGAGTAAACCTTCCGAGTTCGCGGCCTATGGGGCGCTGACGACTGCGGCGGTGGTCTGGGGCGGCTCGATCGTCGGGCAGAAGCTGGCGTTGGGCTCATTTTCTGCGGTGGAGACCTCGGTCCTCCGGGGCCTCGGCGCGCTGGCGATCCTAATCCCGCTCTGGTGGTGGCAGGAAGGGGGGCGCGTCAAGTTCTCGCCACGCGATGTCGGGGGCTTGGCTGTCTTGGGCTTCGCCGTTCTGGGAAATCATCTCCTGACCCTCTTCGGGCTCCGGTACATCGGGGCGGCGGAAGCGGGCGTCATCATCGGCGCCAGCCCGGCCATCACGGCCCTGCTGTCGTCTCTCCTTATTCGAGATATTCCGTTTCGCGTCGTCTGGTTGGGCTGCGCCGTCTCTTTTGCAGGCGTGGCGCTCGTGTCCGGTTCGGGGACCGGCGGTGCGGGGGAACAGCCCTGGCTGGGCGGAACGCTTGTGGTGCTGGGCTTAATCAGTTGGGCGCTCTATACCGTCGGGGGGCGCCGGACCATGGAGCGGTTTTCTCCCCTCACCGTGAACTGGACCACGCTTCTGATTGCCATCCTGCTGCAAATTCCCTTGCTTTGGACCGACCGGCAACTGGCCCTCGCCGGTGTCCAGTCGGTTCCCCTGTCCGGCTGGCTGGCTCTGGCCTATCTGATCGTGTTCGCGACCGCGCTGGGGCAGCAGGCCTGGCTCTATGGGGTGCAGGGGATCGGGCCGTCACGCGCCGGCGTCTTTGTGAACCTGATCCCGGTTTCGGCCCTCGTGCTTTCAGCCCTCGTGCTTGGCGAGCACATCGGCATCAAGGAAATTTCCGGTGTCGCGCTCATCCTGGCCGGCGTCTGGCTGGTCAACTGGCAATCCTCGCGACAAAGCTCCGCACGTCCATGAGCCGGCGCCGATCCCATTGTCCATTGGAGCAGAACGAGGGTGCTTACCAGTGCCAGATCAGATTGAAGGTCCCGCCTCGCCGCACGTAGAGAGACGCGCGGTCTTCGTAGAAGCCTGAGAGTTCACCCGAGAGTTCCTCGGTCAAGGGGAAGATCGCCCCCCCTTGAAAGCTGCGGGTGTCTGCTCGCGTAAAGTCCTGGAAGGCAACGATTCGCTCTCCGGAAGTTCCAAAGGCGCCGGACGCGTAGAGTTGAACGCGTTCAGTCGGTCTCCAAGTCAATTGAGAGGAGAGGGTTATGGAGCCGGTGTCCGGAATGTAGTAGACCTTTTCGGTCACCCACATGTTGAAGGGGAGATAAATGGCCAGGCTCGGGGTCGCGACTGTGATGTCCTGTGCCGGAATGAAGAGGGTCCGAGAGGTTCTGGCTTGATAGCCATAGCTTAACCGCTCGAGGCCCAGGGAGGCTTCCAGGAAAGAAAGAGCTTCGTGCAGCAAGCCCAGGTCCTGAAAGAGCTGGCCCCCGAGCCTGTAGTTGGGGACGAAGTTCGGGTTTCCGGCTGCCGAGAAGCTGAGATCGCCCCAGGCTTTCTTCCACAGCGGGCTGTAGAACTTTACCGTGACCGGTACGTCGTCAAACCCGAAGCGGTTCAGGATTTCCATTCGCCCGACAAGCGTCCGCTCGCCGAATGACTTGGCGACTTCGAGTAACGCATCCCGCTCATTGGGGACTTGCTGGGTATAGGCATAATGGCTGTACCCCAACTTTATATAATTGCGGAAAGGGAGAATCGGCCTGTCTCCCGCGATGCCGATCGGCGCCTGAGGAGACACGATCTGTTGATGCCGGATCTCCTGGATTCGCCGGCCGACAACGGGGTTCTGTGTGGCGGAAAAGACGTCTTCGTAGAAACGCAAGGCCGTTGCGTATTCTTTGCGCCAGTAGAGCAGATCGGCCACCCCCTGCTTGGCTTCAATATTGGACGGGTCCGTGCTGAGCGCCGTCTCATAGTACCGGCGCCCATCGCTGATTCTCTTTTGCTGGACTGCAATCTTCCCCAGCGTTATGAGCGCTTCGATATCGGACGGGTGCCTGGAGAGAATGGTCTGATAGGCCGAAATCGCCTCCCGGTATTGTCCCTGTGAGAGGAAAAGTTGTGCCAACGAACGGTGGACGTCGTCGTCCTCCGGCTTGGCTTCCAGGTAAGCTCGATAGGCCGAGGCGGCTTCCTGGTACTGCCGCGCGGCTGCCAAGGCACGTGCCCGTTCCAGTAGCTGCTGCGGCGATAGTGGAGCGGCCATGGCGGTCTCCGGTGGCGTGGCAGGGACCGACGACATCTTCTCCATCTCCGCTTTGACCTTCGTTATCTGCTCGGCGACGGCGGAATCTTTCGTCGCGGCATACAACCTTTCATAGTGCGGGAGGGCGAGGGCAGACTGACCATTCCCCGCAAGGGCATCGGCCAGTCCCCGCGTGGCCTCCAGGTTGCCTGGGGTTTTGCTCAGGACGCGCTCATACAGGGTTTGGGCTTCGGCAAACTTGGTTTGCAGCGACTTGATCCGAGCGAGTCCCAGTTGATAATCGATGTTTTCCGGGTGTCGAGACGCAAGGCTTGCATAGAGCCCTGCGGCCTCCTCGTGACTGCCCTGAAGGGTGAGCAGGCGTGCCAACGCGGCCTTGACGTTCTCGTCTTTGGGCCGTATGGCCAGGTATTCCCGGTAGGCCGAGGCGGCGTGATCGTATTGCTTCCGGGCTTGAAACGCCTGCGCCCGAGCCAGTAGTTCTCGTGGAGACGGTTTCTTGGAAGAGTGAGCGGCCGTCGGCTGGCTGAAGCCGTCAGGAGGGGCGATGAGGAGTATGCCGAGCAGACAGAAGCCGACCAGGAGAAGCTTGTTGAGGGGGCGTGTATCGAACGGCCGGAGATCCTGTTGGAATCGCCGATATGCCAACGCGTGGCTCCTGCTGAGTCTAGGAGGGGTCAGTGCGTGCCCCTCAGGAGGGATCGCCGCACCGAGCCGAATGCTCCGAGTCCGTTCACGCATCGCCACCGTCCCTTTGCCTTTGCCCTTTCGTGGCTCGCGTTAGCGCGAGTCTGTACCAGTTGAGGGCCTTCTGGCAAGATGATTGTGGTGTCGCCTTCCAAGTAGAACCGGCGTTGGATATCGGTTGACGCGTCCGCGCTTGCCGGATAATCCATCCTGTGCCAAGGGGGGAGGTGCCTGGTTGGTCGCCAAACTTCGCGCGTTTAGGGTATGATGCGTCGCATGAGCGACGGAGCCGACATGCTGAAAGAAAAAATCGAGGAGGTCACGAAGGCCAACGAGGAGTTTTACCATGCGTTTGAGAGCCTGGATGTCGGACGCATGGACCGGATCTGGCTGCAGCAGGAATACGTGACCTGCATCCACCCGGGGTGGGGGTTGCGGGTTGGCTGGCCGGCTGTGCGAGACTCCTGGGTCCTGATCTTCAACAACACGTTTGCCATGACCTTCGAGTTGACCGAGATTCAGATCCAAGTGGCGGGAGATGTGGCCTGGGTCATCTGTACGGAGAACATCGCCAGCCGCCAGGGAGACACGTCCCAGGAAAGCCGGGTGCTGGCGACGAATCTCTATGAGAAGATGGAAAACGGCTGGAAGATCATCCATCACCACGGGTCGCCGGTGATGGAGTGAGGCGGGCCCCGGGCGGATTATTCTTCGGACTGGAGTGTCTTGTGCCACTCGGCAAGGATCGTGTCGCGTTCCTCCATCGTCATGGCCCCGTATTTGCCGAACATGGCCGGTCCTTTTCGCCGTCGCCACGTCACGAAGCTCAGGAAGTGCTCCTTGCAGAGCGAGCCGGTTCCCGCCGGGGCATAGACGCGGAACGTGCAGCCCCCGATCGAACAAGTCTGGTTGGACATCCTACAATTCCCCTGGAATGAAAGGGTACGACTCTGTACCCGATGTCTGTGTCAGGCAAAGTATGCCGGACCCGCCTCCAAGAATGCAATGGCGGCTTGGTGCCAAAATGAGACGTGCGAAAACAATCGGCCTGGCGCTGGTCGGATGCGGGTTGCTGGCCCTGTTGCCAAGTTGTGCCGACGAGTCCCGTCCAGGCCTTCCTCC
>SCVQ01000373.1 GCA_004296865.1 Nitrospirota bacterium | reverse complement strand
CTGGGATGGACGTACAGTTTCATGGGCAAACTGGACGAAGCGATCGAGGAATGCCACCACGCCATCGCCATGGACCCTGAGTTCGGCAACCCCTACAACGACATCGGCGCCTACCTGATCGAACAAGGCAAATTGGACGAGGCGATCCCGTGGTTCGAACGGGCCCTGCAGGCCAAGCGCTACGAGAGTCCGGCCTTCCCTCACCTGAACCTCGGACGCGTCTATGAACGCAAAGGCCAGTGGGACCAGGCCATCGACTCGTATAAGAAAGCGCTGACGCTGAACCCCGACTACGCGCTGGCCAAGCGCGCGTTGGGCCGGCTGATCAGTTTGTTGAACTGAGGAGAATTTCGTGATTGGGTGATTTACAATTTGGTGATTTGCTGCCAGAGATCGGATTTTACAATCACCAAATCACCAGATCGCTAAATCGTCATTCTATGGAAAAAATCGTGCTCGTCGCCGTCAGCGACATCTTCTTCTACACCAAAATCCGCGATGCCCTACTCCCGCACGGTTACCGGCTGGAGCGCATCCGCACCCAGGACGAGGTCAAGACCAAAGCCAAGGCGGGTCATCCCACCGCCATGATCCTGGACATGAACGATCTGACCCTGAACGCCTTCCAGGCCTTGGAGCAGCTCAAGGCTGACACACACCTGCAGACGGTTCCGACCCTGGCCTTCGCCAACCATGAGGACGTCGAGACCTGGAAACGGGCCAGGGAGCTGGGAGTGACCAAGATCGTCTCGCGCAACGAGTTCTCGTCACGGACGAGGGAACTAGTGGAGGAAGTCATCGGCCATCAGCCGACTGCCCGGCTATAGGCGATGGGCGATAGGCTATAAGATTAGGAACGAACGGGTTCTCCGCCCATAGCCCATTGCCTCGCGCCTATAGCCTTTGAGAAGACATGAAACAATCCCGCCTACATGACCACCATCTCAAGCAAGGCGCCGTCTTCGGCGAGGTGACCGGTTGGACCGTACCGGTCCATTACGGAGACCCGGCGGCCGAGCACCGAGCGGTCCGCCAAGGGGTGGGGCTCGCCGATCTGTCGCATCGCGGCAAGTTGCGGGTGACCGGAGAAGACCGGGTCAAGTGGCTGCAGAGCGTCATCAGCAACGATATCCTGCCGCTCCAGCCCAATCACGGCCTCTATTCCAGCTTCCTGAATCACAAAGGCAAGATGCTGACCTACTTCCGTGTCTATGCCCTGGCCGAGGCCCTCATGCTGGAGGACGTCGGAGAAATCGGCGAGACCACTTTTCAGGCCCTCCGCAAATTTCTCCTCTACGGCACCAAGGCCAAACTCGAAAACTGTGCCGAGACCTGGGGGCTCCTGCTCGTCAGCGGTCCCAGAGCCAGCGACCTCATCCAAACAGCGTTCGGAGCCGATGTGACGGGGCTCAAGCCGCTCTCGTTCCTGACGCAGACAATCGACGGACGTGAGGCCTTCCTCGTCAGAACGGAAGAAACCGGCGAAGTGGACATCGAGGTCTTGTTGCCAGCGGAGGGTCTGGTGTCAGCTTGGGAGCGGTTATGGGAAACCGGGAGGCCGATGGGAGTACAACCGTTTGGAACCCAGGCGCGCGAGTCGCTCCGCATCGAGGCAGGGCTG
>SCVQ01000372.1 GCA_004296865.1 Nitrospirota bacterium | reverse complement strand
GCGGCAATGCCCCGGAGGTGCTGAACGGCACGCCCTATCTGGACTATTTCAAAGAGCTGGATCAAGTCTGGAAGAGAAGCTTTTCCAGGGCTCGTGGCCAGATGCCCTGGCACCGCTTTTTGGATGCCCTGGCACCGCTTTTTGATGGTGTTGAGTCTGGAACGGGAAGATGCCGATTAGATGTCTGAGCAACGATCCCATCTCCCTTGACACTCCGGCCTTACTTTCCCTATAGTTATCGCTCGCCTTCGAGGATGCGGCCCCAGGCCTCCCTTCGTGACCGGTCGCTAGTAGGGCCTTTGTTCAGACAAAATGGGCCTTTTGGTTGATTGCCAGAAGGCAAGATTCTTTCTATTATCCAGTGTTTCTATGCTCACGCGGGTGGGTCGCGTGGCTTCTAGTTTTTGAAGGAGAGAAGGAAAGGACATCCCATGGCAAAAGTTCTTGAAGGGCCCGGGATGGGCCTGATGAAGAAGTGGGGCATCGCGACGCCGAACTATGTCGTGGTGACTTCCGTCGAGCAGTTCGATCAGCTCGCGAAGGCCAATGACTGGACGCAAAAAGGCAAGCTGGTTGCCAAGGCGCATGAGGCGATGGGGTCCCGTTTCAAGCTGGGTTTGGTCAAGGTGGGATTGGACCTGGCTGGGGCCAAGGTCGCCGTCAAGGAGATGCTGGGGCGCCAGGTGGGCAGCATCACCGTCACCCAGGTGATTGTCTCGGAAATGGTCCCCCACAAGGACGAGTATTACGCCGCGGTGAAGTCCACGCGTGAGGGCATTGACGTATTGGTTGCCAACTGCGGCGGGATCGAGGTGGAGTCCAATTGGGACCGGGTGAAGCGCCTGGCCGTGGATGTCGGCGAGACTCCTTCTGTGGAGGCGTTGGAGAAGCTTGCGAAGGAAGCGGGATTCACCGGCCCCTTGGCCAAGAAAGTCGCCGACTTTACCGGCAAGCTCTTCGCCTGTTTCGACAACGAGGACGCGCAATATCTCGAGGTAAATCCGGTCGTGGCCCGCGAGGGCGACGGCGAACTTGTGGCGCTGGACGCGGTGACGCTGCTGGATGCCGACGCCAAGTTCCGGCATCCCGACTGGAACTTCCAGTTCGCCGCCGAGTTCGGACGGGCCTACACGAAGCACGAGACGGAAGTCATGGCGGTAGATTCCAAGATCAAGGGCTCGGTGAAGTTCATCGAGATTCCGGGGGGAGACACGGCCATGTTGCCGGCGGGCGGCGGGGCGAGTGTCTATTACTCGGATGCAGTGGTGGCTCGCGGCGGCAAGCTGGCCAATTATGCCGAGTATTCCGGGGACCCGCCGGATTGGGCGGTGGAAGTGCTGACCGACAAGGTCTGCTCGTTGCCCGGCATCAGGAACATCATCGTGGGCGGCGCCATCGCCAACTTCACCGACGTGAAAAAGACCTTCGGGGGGATCATTGCGGGGTTCCGCAAGGCCAAGTCCGAGGGGAAGCTCAAAGGGGTGAAGATTTGGGTGCGTCGCGGCGGGCCGCGCGAGAAGGAAGGCCTGGATGCCATGCGGGCGTTGCGTGACGAAGGGTTCGACATCCACGTCTTCGACCGCCACACGCCGCTCACCGACATCGTGGATAAGGCGCTGCAACAGAAGTGACGCGTGACCAGTGACGCGTGATGGGGGGAGTTGAAGGTCCTTCCTAGTCACTCGTCACCCGTCACGGGTTCTAGAGAGGGGAGAGCCCGATGAGCATTCTGGCGAATAAGGACACGCGAGTCGTCATCCAGGGCGGCGCGGCCGGCTTGAACGCTGCGCGTCGCATGGCTGAGTTTTGCTACATGATCAAGCGTCCGTTGAATGTGGAGGCCTTTGTCTATCCGCCGGACGCCGGCAAGACGAACGAGGTGCCGTATGGGAGCGGGCTGCTGACGATTCCGGTCTACAAGAGCGTGGCCGAGGCCACGGCCAGTCATCCCCAGATCAACACCAGCCTCGTGTATATCGGCGCGGACCGGGCCTGCGCGGCCGGGCTGGAAGCGCTGAACGATGCCAAGATTCAGGTCGCCTCCATGATCACGGAAGGGGTGCCTGAAAAGGACGCCAAGATCCTGGCCCGGCATGCGATCAAGCTCGGCAAGACCTTCAACGGCCCCTCCTCGATCGGCGTCATCTCGGCCGGCGCCTGCCGCCTGGGCGTGATCGGCGGGGCCTTCGACAACCTGGTGGCCTGTAAGCTCTACCGGGAAGGCTCCTTCGGGGTCATCACCAAGTCCGGCGGCCTCTCCAACGAGATCATCTGGATCTGCTCGCAGTTTGCCGACGGCATCACGACGGCGATCGGCATCGGCGGCGACGCCTACCCCGGCACCGACTACGTGAGCTACCTGGAGATGTTCGAGAAGGACCCCCAGACCAAGGCGGTGGTCATCGTCGGCGAGATGGGCGGCGATCTGGAAGAGCGCGCGGCAGAATGGTACGGAGCCAAGAAGCGCCGGATCAAGCTGCTGGCGGTCGTGTCCGGTTTCTGCCAGGAAAGCCTGCCCAAGGGCATGAAGTTCGGCCACGCCGGCGCCAAGGAAGGGATGAAGGGGGAGGGCTCGGCCCGGGCCAAGTCCGATGCGTTCAAGAAGGCCGGCGCGATCGTGCCGGATACGTTCGGGGCCCTGGGGCCTGCGATCAAGTCGGTCTATGAGGAATGGGTCAAGAGCGGCCAGGTCCGCCCGATCCCGGAACTCAGCCAGGCCGACCTGCCGAGGCTGCCCAAGACCGTGGAAGAAAGCATGAAAGCAGGGGAAGTGATGGTCGCCCCGCTGATCAAGACCACGATCAGCGACGACCGCGGCGACGAGCCCTGCTACGACGGCTACCCCGCCTCCGAACTGATCAACAAGGGCTATGAGATTCCCCATGTCATCGGCCTCCTCTGGGACAAGCGGCTGATCAGCAAGCAGGAAGCCGAGATCATCAAGCGCATTATGATGCTGTCGGCGGACCATGGACCCTGCGTGAGCGGGGCGCTCGGTACGATCATCGCCGCCTGCGCCGGCATCGGCATGTCCCAGTCGGTGGCGGCGGGCCTCATTATGATCGGTCCCCGCTTCGGCGGGGCCGTGACCGATGCGGGTCGGTATTTCAAGCACGCCGTGGACAACAAGATGACCGTGGACGACTTCCTGGCCTACATGAAGAAAAACGTGGGGCCGGTCCCCGGCATCGGTCACCGGGTCAAGAGCGTGCGGAATCCGGACAAGCGCGTGAAGGAGCTGGTCGGCTACGTGAAGAGCCTGAGCATCAAGACTCCCCACCTGGATTTTGCCCTGGGAGTGGAGAAGGTCACCTCGGCCAAGAAGGACAACCTGATCCTCAACGTGGACGGGACGATGGCGGCGGTGCTGGTGGACATCGGCTTCCCGGTGGACAGTTTGAACGGCTTCTTCATCCTGTCGCGCACGATCGGCCTGATCGGCCACTGGGTGGACCAGAAGCGCCAGGAAAGCCGGCTGATCCGTCTCTTCGATTACCTGGTCAATTACGCGGCTCCCAAGCGGAGAGAAGTGCCACCGCTGAAATGACGTGAAGCGCAAGGAAGAAAACGATATCCGCTTCACGAGATACGAGCGACGAGAACATAATTAACGAATAGATAGGAACGGAGAAGGTTATGTCGGTTGAAATGGTGAAGAAACTCTACGCCAGGATGCCCGGGGTGGTTGAGAAAGCCCGGAAGAAGTTCGGGCGCCCGCTCACCCTGGCCGAGAAAATCCTGGTCTCTCATGCCGACAACTTCGACACCCAGGTATGGGAGCGGGGCAAGGCCATGCTGGCCTTGCGGCCGGATCGCGTGGCTATGCAGGACGCCACCGCCCAGATGGCCATGCTGCAGTTCATGCAGGCGGGCAAGAAGAAGGTTGCCGTCCCGAGCACGATCCACTGCGACCATCTGATTCGAGCCGAGATGGGCTCCGAAAAAGACCTGCTCCGCGCCATGGACGAGAACAAGGAGGTCTACAACTTCCTGGCCTCCGCGGCCAAGAAATACGGGATTGGGTTCTGGAAGCCGGGGGCGGGCATCATCCATCAGGTGGTGCTCGAGAACTACGCGTTTCCCGGCGGGCTGATCATCGGGACCGATTCGCATACGCCCAACGGCGGCGGGCTGGGCATGTTGGCGATCGGGGTCGGCGGGGCCGACGCGGGCGAAGTGATGGCGGGCCTGCCCTGGGAAGTGTTGCATCCGAAGCTGATCGGCGTGAAGTTGACCGGCAAACTGAGCGGCTGGGCCTCACCCAAGGACGTGATTCTCTACCTCTGCGGTCTTCTGACGGTGAAGGGCGGGACCAACAAGATCGTCGAGTATTTCGGCCCAGGCGCAGAAACCATCAGCGCGACCGGCAAGGGCACGATCACGAACATGGGCGCCGAATTGGGCGCCACGACTTCCGTGTTCCAGTTCGACCAGAAGATGGTGGCCTATCTCAAAATCACCGACCGGGACGATATCGCCAAGCTAGCCGAAGCCAGCAAGGCCATGCTGACGGCCGATCCTGAAGTCTTCCAGTCGCCGGAAAAATACTACGACCAGGTCGTGGAGGTCGATCTCTCCACGATCGAGCCGCATGTGGTCGGACCGCACACACCCGATCTGGCGCGGCCTATTTCCAAGATGGCCGCCGAGGCCAAGGAAAAGGGCTACCCGATCGAGGTCAAGGCGGCGCTGATCGGCAGCTGCACCAATTCCTCCTATGAGGACATCAGCCGGTCCGCGCACATTGCCAGACAGGGGTTGAAGGCCGGGCTCAAGGCCAAGGCCGCTTTTCTGGTCAGCCCCGGCTCGGAGCGGATTTATCACACGATGAAGCGCGACGGGTTCATGGAGGCCTTCGAGAAGATGGGGGCGACGGTCCTGTCCAATTCCTGCGGACCCTGCATCGGCCAGTGGAAGCGGGCGGATGGGGTGAAGGGAAAGGCGGATTCCATCGTCAGCTCGTTCAACCGCAACTTCCCCGGTCGCAACGACGGCATCAATGAAACGCTGTCGTTCCTGGCCAGCCCGGAGATCGTCACGGCCTATGCGTTCTCGGGAGATTTGACCTTCGATCCGGTGCGCGGGACGTTGAAGGCGGCGGATGGCAAAACAGTGACGTTCGAGCCGCCGCAGGGCGAGGAGCTCCCGGCCAAGGGCTTTGCCAAGGGGGAAGAGGGACTCGTTCCTCCGGCTGAGAACGGCGATGCCATCCAGGTGGAGATTCCCCCGACCAGCGAGCGGCTGCAGCTGCTCCAGCCTTTCCCCCGGTGGGACGACAACGACTTTGTGAAGTTGCCGCTGCTGATCAAGACCAAGGGCAAGACGACGACCGACCACATTTCGCCGGCCGGTCCCTGGCTCAAGTATCGCGGGCATTTGGATAAGATCAGCGACAACATGTTCCTGGGGGCGACGAACGCGTTTTCCACCGAGCCGGGCAAGGGCACCGACGTGCTGACCGGCGAATCCGGCTTGACCATCGCGCAGATTGCCCGGCGTTACAAGGCCAAGGGCATCGGTTCGGTCGTGGTGGGGGACGAAAACTACGGCGAGGGCAGCAGCCGGGAGCATGCGGCCATGTCGCCCCGGTTCCTGAACGTGAAGGTCGTGCTGGTCAAGAGCTTTGCCCGGATCCACGAGACCAACCTCAAGAAGCAGGGCATCCTGGCTCTGACGTTTGCGGATGCGAAAGACTATGACAAGATCGAGCCAAACGACCGGATCAGCGTGGCGGGGTTGAAGGCGCTGGCCCCCGGCAAGCCGGTTCAGGTGGTCATCCATAAGGCCGACGGCAAGGATGTGACGATTCAGGCGAACCACAGCATCACTGAGCAGCAAATTGCCTGGTTCAAGGCGGGCTCGGCGTTGAACGCGCTGAACTAACAAGATGCTGAAAAGGGAAAAACCGTGATAACCAAAGCATCCAAAATTATTTATACGAAAGTTGATGAAGCGCCAGCGCTGGCAACCTATTCTTTTCTCCCGATTGTCAACGCCTTTACAAAGGCTGCCGGCGTTTCCGTCGAAATGAGGGACATCTCTCTGGCAGGGCGCATTATCGCCGCCTTTCCCGAACGTTTGACAGCGCAACAAAAACAATCGGACGATCTGGCTGAATTGGGGGAGCTTGCCAAGACTCCGGAGGCCAATATCATCAAGCTGCCCAATGTCAGCGCCTCGATCCCCCAACTGAAAGCGGCCATCAAGGAATTACAGAGTCAGGGCTACAAGCTCCCCGATTATTCCGAGGATCCCAAGACCGACGCCGAGAAGGAGATCAGGGCGTGCTACGACAAGATTAAAGGGAGCGCCGTCAACCCGGTGTTACGTGAAGGCAACTCGGATCGCCGGGCCCCGCTTTCGGTCAAACAATACACCAGAAAACACCCGCACAAAATGGGGGCCTGGACCGCGGACTCCAAGACGCACGTCGCCCATATGAGCCGCGGAGATTTCTATTCCAACGAGAAATCGGTCACGCTCACCGAGGCCACCGACGCGCGCATCGAGTTCGTCGGTCAAGACGGCAAGACCACGGTGCTCAAACCCAAATTCTCCCTTCAGGCCGGCGAAGTCATCGACGCCACCTTCATGAGCCGCCGCGCCTTGCGGGAGTTTCTCGAGGCGCAGATCGAGGACGCCAAAAAGCTGGGCGTGTTGTTCTCGATCCACCTCAAAGCCACCATGATGAAGGTCTCGGACCCCAAGATCTTCGGTCATGCGGTGTCGGTGTTTTTCAAGGACGTGTTCGACAAACACGGGGCTGTGCTCCAAAAGCTGGGCGTCGATCCCGACAACGGCCTCGGCGACCTCTACGCCAAGATCAAGACCCTGCCGGACGATCAACGGGCCGCCATCGAAGCCGACATCCAGGCGGTGTACAAGAAACGGCCTGCGCTGGCGATGGTCAACTCCGATAAAGGCATCACCAATTTACACGTTCCCAGCGACGTGATTATCGATGCCTCCATGCCGCCGGTCATTCGCGACTCGGGGAAAATGTGGGGTCCCGACGGCAAACTGCAGG
>SCVQ01000371.1 GCA_004296865.1 Nitrospirota bacterium | reverse complement strand
GCAGCCGTCCATTTTTTGACTGGTTCGATGCGATCAGGGACGAATGGGCGCAAGCTCGAATCCTGGTCCGGTTGGATCGCGTCCGGCTGGGCAATCTCGGAGATTGCGCCAGCGTCGGGGAGGGCGTGAAGGAGTTGCGGATAGACTATGGCCCAGGTTATCGGGTGTATTTCGGCCAAGTCGGCGCAACCATCGTCTTGCTGCTCTGCGGCGGCGATAAGCGTACGCAGACTCGGGACATTCGGAACGCAAAAGCCTATTGGAAAGATTACAAGAGGAGAGCCAACCATGCGAGCGAGTAAGCCGTATCAACCAGAATTGCTGAAGAGGCTTCGCGCACCGCGCCTTGCCGCGGAGTATTTGAATGCGGCATTGGAAGAAGACGATCCCAAATTGTTTCTGCTGGCGCTGCGCAATGTTGCCGAGGTGCATGGCGGGTTGGGGCAGCTTGCCGAGAAAGCGAAGCTGAATCGGGAAAGTCTCTATCGGATGCTCTCCGATCGCGGAAATCCTGAGTGGCAGAGTCTGGACATGTTGCTCCAGGCCTTGGGATTCCGATTGACTGTGGCCGTACAGCCACGATCCGCAAAGCCGAGGCAGAGACGTTCGATGCGTTCAACGGTGGCTAGTAGGCCTCTGGCAGGGGCGCGCCCTACTTAGACGGGTTGGTAGGCTGCCTTGCATAGAGTCCTTGTGCGTCGTTCCGTCGTATGGCCAGCATTTCACGCAACATGCAGAAGCCGTCCTTTAGGACCCAGACTTTCGAGCCAGGCTGGTCCGACCAGTTGATCGGCACTTCGGCGATCTTGTAGCCCCGATGCTGCGCGATGTAGAGCAGCTCCAAGTCGAAGCCGTAGCCGTCGATGCAGGCCACGGAGAAGAGGTCATCGGCTACAGCTCCCTTGAACAGCTTGAAGCCGCACTGCGTGTCGGTGATGCCTCGGACACCTGAGCGCTGGATCATCCAATTGAAAATATTGCCGAGCGTCGACCGATGCCACCTGGCTTTGACGGTGTAGCGACTGTCGCGGGAGGCTAGGAAGCGGGAGCCGATGGCGATATCAGCCCCTTGTGCGATGCCGGCCTCTAGACGTTCCAGTTCTTGAATGGGTGTGGCCCCGTCCGCGTCCGCAAAGAGGCGTAGGGTGCCCCGTGCTTGCCGCATTCCGGTACGGACGGCGTAGCCTTTCCCCCTGTTTACTGGCAGGCGGAGGAGGCGGACATTCGGTTCGTCGGCCTGGAATTGCTCCACGATGGTTGCCGTGGCATCCCGGCTGCCGTCGTCGATGACGAGGGTTTCGTGTGAGATGGAGCGTTGTTTGAAGTACGCGGTGATGCTGGTCAGGTAGGGAAGGATTCGCCCGGCCTCGTTGTAAGCCGGGATGACAATCGACAGGTGAGGGGGGTCGCTCTGAGAGAGCGTCACGCGAACTCCAAAGTTCCGGCTACAACTGCCATGCCGACCGCTACCGCGCCGACGAATGTGGGCGCCAGCCTACCCTGCAAGCAGGGAGATTGCAAGATTCTGTGGATGCTTGGCGGGGCTGTGTAGGCACCGTCGTCTGGTGTATAGTACAAGGCAGGAAATGCCCCGCCACAAAGAACCCAGGAGGTGCCCCATGCGCCGATTGGACCTTACCGGAACATCGACAATCCGTTTAGGGAAACAGGGCAGCCTCTCGGCCTGGCTGCTGACGGTTGCCCTGCTGGTCGTCTGTCTGTTGCCCGCCTGTGCAGTCACCGGTGCCCCCAGCCGGCTGGGCGACTATGTAGGCCGGGAGGCGATGCGCGAGGGGATGGCGGTTCCTCCGCTGCCCGAACGGGGGCGGCGGGCCGGGCTTGTGTTGATTGCGGATGCGACGGCCCCGGAGGCAGCGCCGGTCTTGCCCGATGAAGCGCTGCGCCAGATGGCCGAGCAGTTGCAAGAGCAATTCAGTCAGGTGCTCCCGGTCACCATCGAGAAGATCGTGGCGGCCGAGGGGATCCGTACCGGTGGCGATGCGGCCCAGTTCCGTGAGCTTGGGAAGCAGCACGGCCTGGACTACCTGGTCGTCGTCGTGGTGTCCGGGATCGAGCAGGAATATCCGATCACCGTGTTCCTGGGGTGGGTGACGCACGCACAGCCGGGCTTGCGACGTGATAATTGGTCCTTGGTCGAAGTGGCCCTTGTGGACGTACAAAACGGACAGGTGCTGCTCCATGCCGAGGGGCAGGCCTGGGCGACGCTGGATCGTCCGACCGCGCCGGGCATCAATCAGTGGTATCCGGTGGTGTGGCGTCGCCCGTTGGATCCCAACTGGCGCTGGTGGCCGCCGACCTACGAAGGCGCGCCGCACACCTTGCGGATCATTGCGATACATGAGGCAGTCAAACGCCTGATGCTGAACCTGCAAGAGGTCAAACGCCAGAGCGGACTCGCCGTCGTGGAGAAGTAATCGGAAGAGGGGCTTGGGCATTGGACAAGGGGGCCTTCCCGCGCAGTGTCGGAGGGCAGGTTCTTCCCTGCATCGCCCCGCCGGATGGCTGTTCGGGCCACCCGGCGGGGATTTTTGTCTTTGAAGGCGGCGGCGGGGTTGGTGTAGAATAAGCCGCTTCGCTCTCGGCAAGGGGCGAGCGGTTCGGAGGCGCGAGGCCGGCAGGGGGCCGAGGAGTCTGAGGGCATAATCATGCAGAGGAAAGGGCCTACAATGTATCATCGCATTGGGTTGCGCTGTATCGGTCTCATGCTTGGCGCCGTGATGATCACGGCTCTCGTCGGGCTGTCCGGCGGGGTGACGGCGTCGACCGTGGATGCCGCCGTCACGCCGGCGTTCGCGCAGGGCTTTTCGGAAATCGTCAAGAAGGTCACGCCGGCGGTGGTCAACATCGCCGTCACCGGAGGAGAGGGCGGCCGTCGTGAGCGGGGTCCCCGTCGTCCTCCGCTGCCTCCCGGACCCTTTGGAGAGCCGCCGGGCGGAGGGCCTCCCGGTGAAGAGCCGCCTGGGATGGAGCCGCCGGGGATTCCGCCTCCCATGCCGGGGCCTCCCGGCCGGCCGGAGCAGAGCGCCGGGTCCGGGGTCATCATCGATGCGCAAGGACACATTGTCACGAACAACCACGTCGTCGAAAACGCGACGCAGATCACCGTGACGCTGAGCGATAAGCGAGAGTTTCAGGGCAAGGTGGTGGGGACGGATCCCAAGACCGATCTGGCCGTCATCAAAATTGACGCGCCGAACCTGCCCGCGCCGCTCAAGTGGGCCGATTACGAGAAGCTGCTGGTGGGCGATCTGGTGCTGGCGGTGGGCAGCCCCTTCGGGCTGAGCTCGACCGTGACGCTCGGCATCATCAGCGCGTTGGGCCGCGGCAACGTGGGGATCGCGGATTACGAAGACTTCATTCAGACCGACGCCGCGATCAATCCCGGCAATTCGGGCGGCGCCCTGGTGAACATGAACGGCGAATTGATCGGGATCAACACGGCCATCTTTTCACGGACCGGCGGATCGGAGGGGATCGGGTTTGCGATCCCCAGCAGCATCGCGCTGGACATCGTGGACAGCCTGCGGAAGTCGGGCAAGGTGGTGCGGGGCTGGATGGGCATTGCGATCCAGGAGGTCACGCCGGCGCTGGCCAAGTCGTTCAAGATTCCGGAACAGCGCAAGGGCGTCCTGATCAGCGATGTCAACGAGAACGGGCCGTCCGCCTCGGCGGGCCTCAAGCGGGGGGACGTGATCATCGGGTTTGACGACAAGGAGATTCAGAACGTCAGCCAGCTTCGCAACATGGTGGCGCGCACGCTGGTGGGACGGACGGCGAAGGTCAAAGTGCTGCGGGTAGGCAAGGAAGAGATCGTGGCGGTCAAGATCGGCGAACGGCCGTCTGATGAGGTGCTGGCCCGCAAGGAACCGGGCGCGGCGCCGGGTCCGGTGCCGGAGTCTCCCAAGCTGCCCGACAACGTGCTCGCGGCCTTGCGGGTGCAGCCGCTCGATCCCGCCACCATGGGGCAGCTCAACCTGCCGAGCAAGACCGCCGGGGTGCTGATCAGCCAGGTGGAGCCGGGCAGCTCGGCGGAAGCGGCGGGCCTGCAGCGCGGCGACGTGATCCAGGAAGTGAACCACGAAGTGATCAAGAGCGTGGAGGATTACCAGAAGGCCTCGGCCAAGATCAAGAAAGACGAGATGGCGGTGCTG
>SCVQ01000370.1 GCA_004296865.1 Nitrospirota bacterium | reverse complement strand
GGTACTTCTCCTTGAGAGCCTTGACCTGCCGGACGACCTCATGGGCCGGGAGGCCCCGGTACTGGTCGAAATACCCCTGCCCGTGGTCACAAAAGGTGCAGCGACCCCAATAACAGCCTCGGGTGGCCAGGTAGGGCAGGATGCGTACGGGCGAGAAATACCCGTCCAGGGGCAGGCCGTCGAAATCCGGCAACGGAAGCGCCGCGGTCTTTTCCGTGTAGACGTCCTTGCTCACATGGATCCCCGCCTCATCGCGGTACATGAGATTGGGGACCGTGCTCAACTCCCGCTCGCCGTTCAACGCCTCCAGAAGCCAGAGCAGCGCGTGCTCCCCCTCGTACATGATGGCGGAGTCGAACACGGAGGTGAAAAACTGCTCGTGGCGCGGCAGTTCCTCCTGCAGACGCGTGACGACGTTGCCCCCGATCGTGACGTGAATCTGCGGGAAGGCCTCCTTGATCATTTTGCAGAAGGTCAGCCCGGCCAGGAGCTGCATCTGGGTGCCGATCGAGATCCCCACGACGTCCGGCGCCTCTTTGCCGACCGTCGGCAGGACCAGTTGCCGGCAGACGTCACGATAGATGTTCACCCGCTCGTCGTCCAGGCAGGCGAACACTTCGCGCGACACGCCGGGACGGTAGCCCAGGTTGCTTTCCATCGGATAGAAGACGATCGAGGCGGGATAATAGGCGGCCGAGATGTACTGCATCACCTCGCGGAACGTGTCGAGGGCCTTCCCGAGCTCGTCGGCATCGTAAAACCCCTCGCCACGGACAGTCCGCTTGGCGGATTCGGCCTGTCCGATCAGGTCGAACACATCCAGATCCAGCTTCACGGCCAAGCAGGCCTTCTGCTCGGTTTCCTGCTCCGTCAGCCAGCCGGCCCGTGCCTTTTCCTCCAAGGCCCGCCATTGCATGGCCATGCGCGCCTTGACCCAGATCAGAAAGGCGTCGCTGAAGAAGAGGTCGTACATTTCGATGTTCACGTCCTTCTGGACGACCTCGTGCCCCTGTTGGCGCAGGACGGCGGTCAGGCTGGGCAGTGCCAAGTAGGGCGCCGTGGGGACCCATTCGGGCGGGAACAGGAGCAGGGTCTTGAGCTTGCGGCCCGCCTGGGCAGCCGCAACGCGCTTGCGTTCAGCCCCGTCGATATGGATGAGGTCATCGGCCATGCGATAGGTTCTCTCTAGCAGACTTTTCCAGCCACAGGACTCATCCCTGCCGCCCCGACCTCGGGAGGCCTGAACTGCAGCGTCGGCAAGCGGTTCGTGCCGAACCGGGCGACGTAGAGGAAGATATATTCCCGGATGAAGATCCGCAGGTCCCAACCGGAGTAATGGTTCCGCTCGAATTCCTCGAACACCCGCTCCGCCTCCTCGACGCTGAGCCCGTTCCGGACCGTGTAATAATAGTCCAAGGCCAGGTCCCATTCCGGGTTCACGTAGGCCGTCACCCCGAACTTCTCCGGATGCTTCGCCACCGGCGTGTGCCGGCTCAGATCGAAGGTCCCGAAGCCGATCGAATGCACCAGGTCCTTATTGTCTTCCAGGAACCGGATGGACGAGAGGGCCTCGTCCCTGGTTTCGCCGGGGAACCCGAAGAAGCCCATCGCATGGTTCCAGATACCGACGTTGGCCGAGAGCTCCAAGCTCCGACGGATCACGTCCCTGGTGGTCGCTTTGTCCATGAGCTGCAGGACCCGCTCGTTGCCGGACTCGAAGCCAAAGTGCAGGTACTTACAACCGGAGGCCGCCGCGTCCTTCCAGACCCCCTCTTCCAGCAGGCTCTTCTCGAAGCGCATGTGGGTCGTCCAGATGATATCCAGGTTCGTCTCGACCAATTTGTTCGTCAGCTTGCGGAACAGGGCCGGAGGATAGGACTCGTCCGTGAAGTGGAAGTGCCTGGTCTGGAACTTGGTCTTCAGCCCCTTGATCTCCTCGACGATCTCATCGATTTTCTTGGTGCGGTAGCCTGCCGCATAGCCTTCTCCGTGGTCGCAGAACTCGCACCGTCCCCAGTAGCAGCCGCGCGTCGCCAAATAGGGCAGGATGCGGTCCGGGACAAAATATTTGTCCAGCGGCAAGCCCTCGAAGTCCGGCGGCGGCAGGGAGGCCATGTTCTCGGCATAGGACAACGTGGACGTCTGGATCTCCGCCCCGTCGCGATAGATCAGGTTGGGAATTCCGGACAGGTCCCGTCCGGCCACGACCGCCTCGACCAGTTGCAGGAACGCCGTCTCGCCCTCGTAGATGACCGCGCTGTCGAAGAGCGCAAACAAGTTCTTCTTGGCCGGCAGCACGTCGCGGAGTCGGGTGACCGTATTGCCGCCGATGGTCACGTGGATGTGCGGGAACTGTTCCTTGATCAGCGCGCAAAACGTCATGGACGAAAACA
>SCVQ01000369.1 GCA_004296865.1 Nitrospirota bacterium | reverse complement strand
ACGGTCGTCGTCACCGATCGGCCCGACGGCGCCACCAGCGTCACCTTCGTCAACCCTTGAAACCGCCCCGGCACGGAGCTGAGCGACTGGACGCGCACGCCCCCCTTGATGCCGAAGGGCTTGACGATTCGGCCGACCGCGATCAGCTCGACCTGCTCGGCGGGTGACGCAACCGGCGCAACCGGATGGCTCATGGGTCGCGTCAGGAAGCCTTGGCGGCTTTCCGTGACTCCTCGAACTGCTTCCACAGACCGACACGGCGAAGAACGGTCCGCACCGTCACCGACGGCTGGGCGCCCTTCTTCAACCAGTCCAGCACCCGCTCTTCCTTGAGCTTGGCGACCGGCGGGTTCTTCAGCGAATCGTAGGTGCCCAGCACCTCAAGATACCGCCCGTCCCTCGGCTTGCGTGAATCCGCGGCCACCACCCGGTAAAAGGGAAGTTTGTGCCGACCTGCTCGCGTGAGTCGTAAATGAACTGCCACTTCTTCCTCCTTAAAGTTAAGACGCTGTCGGCCATCAGCCTTCAGCTATCAACCCGACCGACGATTTCCTTCTTTTTCTGTCTTCCTTACTGTGCTGACCACTGAAAGCTGACAGTTCCCGACTCTCATCAGAACGACCGCAGCGCCTGGGCCAGTTGCCGTCGCCCGCCCCCGGCCGTCAGGGCCTTCATCATTTTCCTTGCGGCCAGATACTGTTTGATCAACCGGTTGACGTCCTGCACGTCCGTGCCGCTTCCTTTGGCGATCCGCTTCTTGCGGCTGCCGTTGATGACCGTGTGGTCACGCCGCTCGCGAGGTGTCATCGAATCGATCATAGCCACCACGCGCTTGATCTCTTTCTCGGACACGCCCCCGGCCGCCAGGTCTTTCAACCGCTGTCCGCCCGGCAACATGCCGAGGATCTGATCCATGGAGCCCATCCGGCTCACCTGGCCGATCTGATCGCGGAAATCCTCCAGCGTGAGCGTCTTGGCCGTGATCTTCTTCTGGATCGCGTCGGCCTGCTCCTGCGAATAAGCTTCCTGCGCCTTTTCGATCAGCGACAGGACATCGCCCATCCCAAGAATGCGGGAAGCCATGCGGTCCGGATGAAACACTTCCAGCGCATCGAGCTTTTCCCCGACGCCCAGGAATTTGACCGGCTTGCCGGTAGCCGCCCGGATGGACAGCACGGCGCCGCCGCGCGCGTCGCCTTCCACCTTCGTCAAGATCACGCCGGTCAACCCCACGCGCTGATCGAACCGCTCCGCCATGGTCACGGCATCCTGGCCCGTCATCGCATCGGCCACCAGCAGCACTTCTTGCGGTCCGACGGCCCGCTTCACCTCCACCAGTTCGCCCATCAAGGCGTCGTCGACGTGCAAGCGGCCGCCCGTGTCCAGAATCACCACGTCATAGCCCTGGTCGCGGCCACGTTCGGCCCCGTCCACGCAGATCCGCACCACGTCCGTGGAGGAGGCGTCGGGTCGATCCGCTCGATGCACCGGCACATCGAGCGTCGCGCCGAGACTGGCCAATTGATCCCCGGCGGCGGGACGGCGCGGATCGGCCGCCACCAACAACACCCGCCTGCCTTGCTGTTTGAACAGCCTCGCCAGCTTGCCGCACGTGGTGGTCTTGCCCGCGCCCTGTAAACCGACCATCATGATCACGGTGGGCGGGGCAGAGGACAACCCAAGCCCGACCTGCTCATGGCCCATGAGCTCGCGGAGTTCTTCCCAGACCACCTTGACGACCTGGTGGCCCGGCGTCAGGCTCTGCAACACCTCCTGCCCGACGGCTTTCTCGCGCACGCGGTCGACGAAGTCCTTGACGATCTTGAAGTTGACGTCCGCCTCCAGCAGGGCCAGGCGAACCTCTTTCAACGCCTCCGCAATATTCTGCTCGGTCAGCACCCCGTGACCGCGGAGGTTTTTCAGGATCTTTTCGAACTTTTGGCTTAGAGCTTGAAACATGGTGAAACGCTTCTACTTCCTAGAAAAATCTGCAAAAAGAGCATCGGGCAGTTTACCGGAGGGAGGGTGAAAAGTCAATGGTCGCGGAGGAGGGTTATCGCCTCTCCCAGCGCGGATCGCCACCGCTTGTTACACGCACGCGAATCGGCGCCCAAGCGCTGCTCAAACAGTGGATTTCCTTGACTTCGCACGACACCTTCGCTATGGTACACAGCAGTTTACCCTAGGTTTCGAAGCAGGAGGCTCCGGCATGAAAAAATCCCCTTGGGTCCTGCTCATGTTCATCATGGTAGGAGGACTGCTCGGCGGAATCCTGGGCGAGATTCTGCGAGTCATGGCTCCAGGCGGCATGATTCAAGGGTTTTTTTCCACCGCCATTTCACCGGGCATTCACCCGCCGCTGACCGTTGACCTGATCCTGCTGAAATTCACCGTCGGGTTCGTCCTGAAGATGAACCTTCTGAGCTTTCTGGGCATCTTCCTCGGCATCTACCTCTACAAACAAGCGTGAAGCCAGTCGAAAAGTCATACAGTCTGAAAGTTATAAAATCGAAATGCCTTTCGGACTCTCAGACTTCCAGTTCTCTGAGCCGCAACACGCGAATCCGGTCCCGCAATTCGGCCGCCCGCTCGAAGGCCAGTTCCTTGGCGGCCGTCTTCATCTCCCCTTCCAATTTCTGGATCAGCTTGTCGACTGTGTCGGCACCGGCATAGGCTGCCTCCGGCTCCGCCGCCAAATCCAACTGGACATAGTCCAGCTCGGCCATCCGGTACTCCAGTTCCGGGATGCTCTTCCTCACGCTCTCGGGCGTGATGCCGTGGGTCTGGTTGTACTCGGCCTGGATGCGACGCCGTCGGGTCGTCTCATCGATCGCCAGGCGCATGGACTCCGTGACCCGGTCCCCGTAGAAGACCACGCGGCCCTCGCTGTGGCGGGCTGCGCGGCCGGACGTCTGGATCAGCGATCGATGCGACCGCAGGTACCCTTCCTTGTCGGCGTCCAGGATCGCCACGAGGCTCACTTCTGGAATATCCAGTCCCTCCCGCAACAGATTGATCCCGACCAGCACGTCGAAGACGCCGCGCCGCAGATCGCGCACGATCTCGGCCCGCTCCAGCGTCTTGATGTCGGAGTGGAGGTAGCGGACCTTCACGCCCAAGTCGTGATAGTACTCGGTCAAGTCCTCGGCCATGCGCTTGGTCAGCGTCGTTACCAGCACCCGATTGTTGCGGGCGACTTCCTTGCGGACCTCCCCCAGCAGGTCGTCCACCTGTCCCTTGGCCGGCCGCACCTCGATCACCGGGTCCATCAGGCCGGTGGGCCGGATGATCTGCTCCACCCGCGCCGGGCCCGCATGGTCCAACTCGTAAGGGCCGGGCGTCGCCGACACATAGACAACCTGGCCGATGATCCGCTCGAACTCCTTGAAGGTCAGCGGCCGGTTATCGAAGGCCGAGGGGAGGCGGAAGCCGTAATCCACCAGGCTCTTCTTCCGCGACCGGTCCCCCTCGTACATCCCCTGGACCTGCGGAATCGCCGCGTGAGACTCGTCGATGATCATCAAAAAGTCCTTGGGAAAATAATCCAGCAAAGTCGGCGGCGGTTCCCCCGGCGCCCGCCCGCTCAGATGGCGGGAATAGTTCTCGATGCCGTGGCAGTAGCCCATCGCCCGGATCATCTCCAGGTCGAAGTGCGTGCGCTGCTCGATGCGCTGGGCCTCCAGCAATTGGTTCTGCGCCTTGAACGAGGCGATCCGTTCGTTGAGTTCCTCCTCGATCCCGTTCAACGCCCGCTCGTAGCGGTTGGGCGCGATCAGGTAGTGCGTGTTCGGGTAGATCGGCACCTTGGGCAGCCGGTGCAGCGACTTCCCCGTGAGCGGATCGATTTCATGAATCGCATCCACCTGGTCGCCGAACAACTCGATCCGCACCGAATGGGCATCCGACGAAGCCGGGAAAATCTCGATCACGTCCCCGCGCGCCCGGAACGTGCCCCGGTGAAAGTCGGTGTCGTTGCGCGCGTATTGAATGTCCACCAGCTTGGCCAGGATCTGCTCACGCCGGATTTCCATGCCTTCTTCCAGGTACAGCAGCATGTCGTGGTAGACCTCGGGCGAACCCAGGCCATAGATGCAGGAGACCGAGGCGACGATGATGATGTCGTTCCGCTCGAAGAGCGACCGCGTCGCCGAGTGCCGCATCTGATCGATCGCATCGTTGATCGAGGAATCCTTGGCAATGTACGTGTCGCTTGAAGGAATGTAGGCTTCCGGCTGGTAATAGTCGTAGTAGGAGACGAAGTACTCGACCGCGTTCTGCGGGAAGAAGGCCTTGAACTCCTGATAGAGCTGCCCGGCCAGCGTCTTGTTGTGGACTAAGATGAGCGTCGGCTTCTGGACCCGCTCGATCAGGTTCGCCATCGTGAAGGTCTTGCCGGAACCGGTGACACCCAGCAAAACCTGGTACTTCGTACCGGCCGTCACCCCGGCCGTCAGTTTCTCGATTGCAAGGCCCTGATCGCCGCAAGGCTTGAAAGGGGCTTCCAGTTTGAAAGTATTCACCGCTGGCATGGGGATTCTCCGTCGGTCATCTTACCACAGGGCGCGTTGCTTGACAGTACGTAGGGAGGGGGCTATAAGCGCAAGAGTTGGAGCCATACAAAAAGATGATCATCACATGTAAATTTTGCAAAGGAGTTGGTCGTGTCCGTCTTAACCCCTTTGCTGATCTCTTTGGAACAATCCCGCCTTGCC
The DNA here is from genome assembly GCA_004296865.1 of Nitrospirota bacterium. Classification (GTDB taxonomy): domain Bacteria; phylum Nitrospirota; class Nitrospiria; order Nitrospirales; family Nitrospiraceae; genus SCVQ01. The sequence continues at coordinate 183 of SCVQ01000369.1, read as the reverse complement.
AAGTATGCAGAGGAGCTGGCGAACTTGTTTTACCTGGCCCGCCTGAGAACTATGTATTATGCAAAGTCTGCGGCGGAAATGGTGGCATACCCACTGATCTGTTTGGGAGCGGGCCATCTCCTTGCCCAGCTTGCAAAGGATCTGGCTCTCTTGAGAGACCTATCCTTCACCACTCGGGCACAC
>SCVQ01000368.1 GCA_004296865.1 Nitrospirota bacterium | reverse complement strand
GCCGCCTCGGCTTCGAACTTGAAAATCACCGAGTACCAATCATCTCGCGTCAGCTCTCCCTGCTGAGCTTTCAGCGCGACGGCCGAATAGAATTCCGTGATCGAGATCGTTCCCAGGACGGCGGTCTTGCCGCGCTTCGCCAACAAGGCGTTCACAATGCTGGTGCCGCGTTCGCGGCTGTACCGTTTCACCAGCGCCGAGGTATCGAAATAATAAAACGGCATCGGTCATCCCCTTTTCGATATGACAAATTCAGCGAGGGCGGTGCGGAGCTTCGAGAGGCGGTCTTGAATCTCCTCCAGGGGCAATTCTTCATACCCCTGCTTTTTCAGCGTTGCCAGGAGGCTGCCGCTGTGGACTTCGCGCGTGTCCGACAGGATGCGCTCGATCACCTGAGCTTTCCCTGCCCGACCGGAAGACCGGCGAGAAGCCGGGGGCTCTTTCCTGCCCGGCGCCGTCCGTGGGGCAGGTGATCGTTTTGCAGAAGGTCGCTGCACGGATGTCTTGCTCATAGATGACTCCCTCGCATTGGTGTTCGGTGGTTATAGGGGCTGCTATGCGACGGACGATAGAGGCTGGTCGATCGCTTCGGGTCCACCTAGCCTTCCTTGGGACAAGCGGCCGGCGGCGCGGTGCCAGGCGGATCCGCTTCTCCATAGACGTAGCCGGCAAGAGTCTTGGCCAATTCCGACGCGACTTCTTGCTGCATCACCCGGATCGCTTTCGCCGACGCTTCCCTTTCGGTCAGGTGCCCTTCCTTCCCTGCCCGTGAGACGGCGCCGACCATTCGCTGGGTTCCGGCCTCGACGATGACGAAATCGCTGCACCAGCGGACGTATTTGAATTGAGGGTCCGGGACCTGCGCGTTCCACAGACGCACGGTTCCCTTGACAAGCAGTTCCAGGGGCTTGCCCTCGCCATCGGCTCCCGCTCCGCCGCTCGCGCCTGTTCCACCGGGTTCGGTGTCCAGACCGATTGGTCGCGTGGTCACCGGCAACCCTTCGCGAACCAGTCCTTCCATCACCGCACGCCGGACCGCTTCCGCTTGCTCACCGATGACAGAAACGCCGATAGCCAGGTGAGCGGTCATGAACTGCCCCATCTCGGCGGTCAGTTCGGCCACACGGTACACAGGATCGATCCCCCGGCCGTTCGGCCGGACCACGCGCAGATCGGCGTTGTAGGCCTCGCGCAGCACCAGGTTCTTCATCGCACGTCTGATGTTCCGCAGCCGGGCCAAGGTGTCGGAGCCCTGGCGGGATTCCTTCAGGTCGGTCTCGACCATTCCGTCCAATTCAGCGATCCGCTCGAGGAGGGCCGTCGCAGCCTGCGATCGATTCATCCCGGCCATGGCGTAATGCCGGCCGCTGCGCTGGTCGAACCAGCCGTCCAGGATTCGAACGTTCTCCAAGACCTTGTCGGTGGAAACGCGCGTGATCTGGTCCAGGGTCAGGCGTCGCTCCGTGTTCGTCACGCCCCGTTTTTCCTGCAACAGGAAGGATTCCCAATCGCGTGACTGGGCGCTGACTTCGGCTTTGAAAATCTTGGCCACCGCGGCGTAGGCGCGTTCGGCTGCGGCCGGTTGTGAGTCCGCTTGTCCCACGCCGATGAGGTACTGGTCCGACGGATACTCGCGGCTGGCCCCTTCGATCCAGGAGGGTGTTCCGGTTCCCCTGCTCCCTGCACAGCCGTCGAGAGTGCTGAATGCCGCCATTGCGGCGACAAGCACAAACAGGAGCGCGGCGCGATGCGTCGAATAGGCCGTGCTCATTCGACCACCCGCTCGATCATGAATTTCGTGTCCCCTCTCTTCAAGGTCACGGCGTGGACGGCGTCGCGTTCCGGGGGGCCGTTGCGATTCACCGAGTGGACCCGCAACTCGTAGGATCCGGGAGGAACCCAGAGCCGCGCGATTTGGATCTCATCCGGTAAGGTGCGCCAGCTCCGTTTGTCGGCTTCTTCCGTGCCGACGGCCAGCGCATGGGCCAACGCGCGGACAAGAATCCCTGCAAGCGGGCCGGCGTCTTTTCCCGCCGCCGCGCGCGCCCCTTGGCCGGCTCCCTCGGCCAACGCATATTTCACCGCCGCGCGCGCCACCGCTTTCACGGCGATCTGCGTGTACCGGTCGTTCAGACTCTTGGCGGCCAGGGCCGTGAAATCCTGCGCCAACTCGGTCCGGCCTGTGAAAGCCTGCCCCCTCCCCGCCGTCCCCGCCAACTGGATGTGCTCGTAGGCCACGTGCGTTTTTTGCGGCACCAGACGCGGAAGCGCCACGCGCACCACCCGGCCATTGAGCCCGTACAAAAGGCTCTCCATGACACGGGTATCCTGGTTGCTGGGTCCTATGGCGCCTTTCGCCAGCAAGACCAGTTGCAGGGCGTTGAGGCTGATGGGGAGATCGATAAACTGATCTTCCTTCCTCGGCGCGACGCCATTATAGCCGATTACCACGATCTGGGCGAGGTCCTGTTGTTGGGATGCCGGCTGCCACGTTGAATCGGGGAAGGCTTGTCGATACTCCTGGTGCTCTTGGGTCAAATGCAGCGCCTCCGTCACCCGGAGCAGGTCCGTTTGCAGTGTCGGGGGAACGGTCACGCGGGCCCAGGGGCGAGCTTGGCGATAACCGTCGTAAGCGTTTCGATAGGCGATGAAGGCATTGTTGAGGTCGCCGGTCGCTTCGTAGAGGATGCCGGTGAGGTAGCGGGCGAAGGCGTCGTCGCGATAAGCATCCTTATTGTCGCGGACCTGATCGGAGAGGACGTTCAAACGGTGGTCGATCTTTCGCGCTTCGACCAGCGCGTCGGTCAATTGTCCCATCCCCGCATAGTTGAGGGCTTTGAGCACATTGAGCATGACCTGTTCGTAGGGCTCGCCTTCGTAAGGCAACAAAGTGTCGTTGACGAGGAAGGCCTTGGTTTCGGTGCGCACCCGGCGGGTGTAGAGGTCCTCCACTTCCTGCTCCGCCAAATCCAAGGCGGTGTTGCTCTCCTGGTACCGTCCGGCCAAGTGGAGCGTCATGCCGCGGTCCATCCGGTAGAGGACGCGGCCGGTCGTGCCGTAATCGCGTTCCGCCTGTTCGACAATCTGGTCGGCGCGCGTGACGTTTCCGACTCGCAGGCTGTCTTCCACGAGGGCGTAGCGGCTGGTCGTGGCGGCGCATCCAGGGAGCGTGATGAGTGTGGCGAGGGACAGGGCCAGAATGGGGCAGGCCGGACGCCGTGTGGCCGGGCTGATTGTCGGACGGGATTTGCTCACGGGTCTGGCGGACTGGTGGAGAGGGTTGACGGATCGGAACTTAAAAGAGCGTGCGCTTCCGTTCGACGACTTTTTTAATTTTCTTTTGCCCGAACCAGGCCTTCACGTTATTTTCGAGATCCACCATCTCAAGATCGACTTGGTAGAAGATCGCCTTGGTGCCTTCAGCCTCATCGAGAATGGTGGAAATGTTTCCCTGCAGCATGTAATCGGCGCCGATCTCTTTCCCGGGTGCCTTCTGCGTGTCCTCGCGGGCGTGCACGGCTTGTTCGCGCCGTTCCTCGCGGATCTCTTCCCGCTCTCCCTTGCCGGCCACGAACGTGACGCGCTGCGAATTGGTCAGCTCGCGCGAGAGATCCGTCACGAAGGTCTGGACGTTGATGTGCTCATGGCTGCGGTTCAGGATCGTGCCGACGACCACCACGGGCTGTCGGCTCTTGGCTTTCGTGTAGTTGCTCAGCCAGGGGTTGTCGAGCGCTTCCTTGACCATCGCTTCCGCCACAAGCCTGGAGTCCGTGTCGTTCCAGCGGCCGCTTAAATCCGTCACGACCCCTTCATCCACGCGGGTGACCTTGGTCCCACTCCCGCATCCCGTCAGGGAGAGCAGGAGGACCAGCGCGGTGATGGCCGCTTCGATTCGAAGGCGGGGGGCTTCGTGCGAGAAGATGCCCTGTGTGGTCGTCATGCCGTTCATCGCTCCCTACCGGTCGTTCGTTACGCCGGGGTCATTTCCTGGTCGCTTGTTTCTCTTCTTCCTTCTCCAGCCGCTCGAAGGCTTTCTCGCTATTCTTGCGCACGTAGTCGCGGACCTGGGCGTTCAACTCCTTGGTCTGTTCGAGGGCGTCCTGCATTTCTTTCAGGGAGAGTTTCGTCAGCACGTAATACGTGCCGGTGGTGTCGTCCTTGTAACGGTCGATGGGTCGGACGCCGCTGAGGGTTGCCGCGGAGAAGGTCTTGACCGCCCGTTCGATGTTCTGCTCTTCGACCCCTTTGGTGAAATCCCCCGCCGTGGTCGAGGCGGCATAGTCTCGCATCAGGTAGGCGGTGTAAGTTTGAAAGCTCTTGGTCAACTCGGCCCTGGCCCGGTTTTCGGCCGCGTCCCAGGCCAGGGGCTCGTTGCGGACGCCGGTCACTGCCCCGACCCCGTAAAAGGACTTGTTGTCCTTTTCGTTGTAGACGCCGGAGCCCTTCTTCACCCAGGCCGGCGGGCCTCCGCAAGCGGTCAATCCCAACAGCAATGAGAGAGCCAAGGCACTGCCCGTGAGCCGAGTTACCATAGATGTGGTCGAGATCATGGAGTTGCTCCTTCCTGCCCCATTGCCCTCGCCTGGGGAGCCCTGTTGGGGCCTGCTTGCCGGACCATAAACGAGAGAGACGGTGCTGTGCGGTGATGCGATCGGTACCGGAAAATAAATTCGGTTCATGCTAGCATGCGTTCCAGGACCTGTCAACGAAACGCCGAAACGGTCGTGGAACCAACCGATGAGGAACAAAGGAGGGCAGCGTGGCGGAGGTACAAATTCACGAGGGCATTATCAAGGTCATCGAGCTGGACGTGCAGGATTCGAAAGCGGCCGCCGTGCTCGCGGAATATCCGGAGGTCCGTTGGGCGGAAGTGACGCGACGCGCGCTCAAAATCGGACTGGGGTACCTGAAGGGCGGAGGCAAGGACTGACGCCGATGGTGGGCGTCACTGTTTGGTGTTCGGCTGGCCAGGACCGGTTTGGTCGAGGTAGGCTCGAGCCCTGTTGTCGGTGCCCCCGGCCTCGTAATACCGCCGGTAGGCTTCAACCGATTTTTTCTGGTCTTTGAGGTCTTCCCGGTAAAGGTCGCCGAGCGAAAGATAGACATCGGCGTAGGTCGGGGTCACGGCCACGGCTTGCAGCAGGGCCCGCTCCGCTTCGGCAAACCGCCCCTTCTTTTGCAGGATCAGCCCCAGGGTGTAGTGGGAATCCGGATTCTGGGGGGCGTGTTTGACGGCCAACTCACCTGCCGCCAGCGCGGCATCCAGGTTGGGCAAGAATTCCAGATAGAGATAGCTCTTCAGCACGTAGGCATCGCCGTATGTCGGGTCATAGGCCAGCGCTTTGTCGAGGTGTTCCAGCGCCTCCTGGGTGGATTGCTGCTGCTGCAAAATCGAATAGGCTTTCTCATATTCTTCTTTAGCCGCCGCCAGCCGTTCCGTCGCCGTCTTGGGCTCCGGCTCAACCCGGTAGGCACTTTTCTTTCCCTCAATCAGCACCACATCTCCGTCGCCGTCCAGGCGCACAAATTGGGGATGTTGTGTCCCGCCGGTCGCCTGCTCCACCTGTTGCGTGACGTAGGCGCCCAGTTCGCTGGCCATTACCCAGCCGTTCTTGTTGCGGTCCGCGGCGCCCTTGAGCCCGGCCAGCAGCGCGTGGATGAAGACCCCCCGTCCGTCTTTTTGGATGAGCGCCTCCCCCTTGCCCGCAGCCGTGAGCACCTGGACCACCCGCTTGTCGGTTTCCTCCTCGGGGGTCAGGCGTCCTTCGAACGACGGTGACTGGGGCGGCGTGATGTCCCATCCGGTCACGCCGACGTCGAGCACGAACAGGGCATGCTTGGCCATCACTCGGCGCGAGAATTCCTTCAGGTCATCCATGGTGATGGCTTTGGAGATATTGGAGATCGGCGCATCCCAGGGCACGAGATAGCCCAGTTCCTGGCCGTTCATGTCACGGGTCGTGCCGGCGTGACCGGCAAAAAAGACGACCACCCGGTCCTGGCGTCCCAGCTTGCGCGGCAGATCGGTATTCAGGAGCGCCTTCAGGCTTCTTGACTTGGCGTCCTTGTCATAGACTTCCACCACTTCATCAAAGCCCAGTTGGCGGAGCATGTCGGCGACCGCCTTGGCGTCGGCCAGGGAGCCGCTGAGTTTGGGCGCTACCTGATAGTCATCGATCCCGATAACCACTCCCCAGGACTTGTAGTAGAGACCTTCAGGCCGGCCGAGCTGCGCGTGGGCGGTGGATGCGAGGAACAGCAGCGCCACGGCCAGGGCTCGGAGGCTGAACGTCGTGTAGGAGTTCATGATCGGTCGACTCGGATTGGGCCAGTGGCGACGACCATTGCGGATTGGTGCCATGGTCGGCTTGCGTCGTGGATGCTACTCTCCGGCTCTTCAGGCTGTCAAGAAGGCGCGTCGTGTCCTGTGCCGGGCTTGAACATGCCGGGCAGGTTGCCCATAATGATGCGGCCCCATGCCTGCTGTCCGGCCGGTTCGGCAGAGGCTGTGACCGCGATCGATGAGGAGCATTGGCAATGGAGAAGACAGACGAGCAGTTCGAGAGTTTGCAGCGGGCGGATCGGATCGTCTACCCCACCGCTGAGACGAAAGCCGCCGCCTATATCCAGGATTACGAGGCTGAATATGGCCGCTCCATCGCCGATCCGGAGGCGTTCTGGAGCGGGGTGGCCAAGGAACTTCACTGGTTCTCTCCCTGGACGAAGGTCCTCGAGTGGACCTATCCCTGGGCGAAGTGGTTCGTCGGCGCGACCTGCAACATTACCTACAACTGCCTGGATCGGCACGTGAAGACCTGGCGCAAGAACAAGGTGGCCGTGATCTGGGTCGGCGAACAGGGGGAGGAGCGGGTCTTCACCTATGGCGAGCTCTTTCGCCAGGTCAACCGCTGCGCGAATGCGTTGAAGGCCCTCGGGCTCCGTACGGGCGATCGGGTCACGATCTACTTGCCCAAGATTCCCGAGCAGATCGTGGCCATGCTGGCTTGTGCCCGCATCGGCGCGATTCACAGCGTCGTCTATTCCGGGTTCAGCGCACCGGCGCTGGAAAGTCGCATCCAGGACGCCGAGTCGCGGGTGGTCATTACGGCGGACGTCGGCTATGACCGGGGCAAGCGCATCGACCTGAAAAGCGTCGTGGACCAGGCTGTGGCCAATTGTGGGACGGTCGAGACCGTGGTGGTCGTCCGGCGCGAGAAACCCGAGATCGCCCTGGCGGCGCCGAAGGAAGTCGATTGGGAGAACTGGCTGGAAGGGGAACAAGCGTCGTGCGAGGCCGAACCGCTGGATGCGGAGGCGCCCCTCTACATCCTCTATACGTCCGGTACGACCGGCAAGCCCAAAGGCGTGGTGCACGTGCACGGCGGCTACATGGTGGGTACCTACATCACCACCAAGTACGTGTTCGATCTCAAGGACGAGGACGTCTATTTCTGCGTGGCCGATCCCGGCTGGGTGACCGGCCACAGTTATATCGTCTACGGTCCCCTGCTGAACGGGGCGACGATCCTCACCGCCGAGGGCAAGCCCGATTATCCGAATCCAGGCCGGTGGTGGCGCTTGATCGAACGGTATGGCGTCTCGATCTTTTACACGACCCCGACGGCGATCCGGCTGCTGATGAAGTACGGAGAGGAGTGGCCGAAGAAGTACGACCTCTCAGGACTCCGCATCCTGGGCAGCGTCGGCGAACCGATCAATCCGGAAGCCTGGGAGTGGTATCACCGCGTGACCGGCGGCACCAAGCCCATCATGGATACCTGGTGGCAGACCGAGACGGGGATGATTCTGGTGACGCCTCTGCCCTGCGTTCCGTTGAAGCCTGGATCGGCGACCAGGCCCTTCCTGGGTGTCGAGGCGGACGTGGTGGACCGGGAGGGACACAGTGTGCCGGCCAATGCCGGAGGGTTTGCGGTGATCAAGAAGCCTTGGCCGGCCATGATGCGCACGATCTACAAGGACCCTGATCGCTACCAGGTCTATTGGAATACCATCCCGCATTGCTATACGGCCGGCGATGTCTGTCGCAAGGACGAGCAGGGCTACCTCTGGTTCATGGGACGGGCTGATGACGTGATCAAGGTAGCAGGAAACCGGATCGGCACGGCCGAGGTGGAGAGCGCCCTGGTCAGCCACCCCGCTGTGGCCGAGGCGGCGGTGATCGGCAAGCCCCATCAGACGGCGGGTGAGGCGATCAAGGCCTTCGTCATTCTCAAACAGGGACAGCCGGAGGGGCGGGACTTGATTCAGGCGCTGAAGGACCATGTGCTCAAGGAACTGGGCAAGATCGCGGTCCCGCGTGAAATCGAGGTCGTGCCCTCGCTTCCCAAGACCCGATCGGGAAAAATCATGCGTCGGGTGCTCAAGGCCAAAGAACTGGGGCAGGACCCGGGGGATATTTCGACGCTGGAAGAATAGGCTATGGGCAATGGGCTATGGGGAATAGGCTATAGGGCTCCGTCCCATAGCCCACCGCCTATAGCCTGCTAGATTAATCCGCGCTTCTGCAGATAGTCGCGGTCGATGACGGGGGCTGATGGGGGCGGAACGTGACTGCGCTCCCGGAGGAGCCGCTCCACATATTTGCCGATCAGGTCCGATTCAAGGTTGACCCTCTCCCCTTCTTTCAGGAGTCCGAGCGTCGTGACCTTGGCCGTATGGGGAATCACGGCAATGCTGAAGGTCCGGTCGGTGACATCGTTGATCGTCATGCTGATGCCGTCGATGGTCACGGAGCCTTTCGGGACGCAGTAGCGCAGGATCTCCAGAGGAGCCTCGATCGTCAGGACGATCGCATTCCCCTCCTGCCGCCGGCCTCGGAGCGAGCCCACCCCATCCACGTGACCGGTGACCAGATGGCCGCCGATTCGTTCGTTGAGCTTCATCGCCCGCTCAAGGTTGACCGGCACTCCGGCTGCCAGCCCTCCCAGCGTGGAGACGGCGAGCGTCTCAGGGGAAAGGTCGACCGTGAACGTCTGGTCAGTTCTCGTCAGGACCGTCAGGCAGGCTCCGTTGACGCTGACGCTGGCTCCCACCGCCAAGTCGTCCATGATTTTCTGAGCCAGGATGGAAAGCCTGGCGCCGGCCAGCGTCTTCTCCAGCGACGTGACGACCCCCATCTCTTCGACGATGCCGGTAAACATAAGCTATTTTTTCTTCAGCACGTTTTTAGCGACGATCACAAAGACCATCACGAGCACCACCACTCCCACTGCGGCGAGTACGCCGACGATAATGTCGGCTGTTCCGATGTCCGCTTTCACGGCCGTCTCCCCGAACGATGTTTTGCCGATCTTACCACAGGGACGTTGTTCTTG
>SCVQ01000367.1 GCA_004296865.1 Nitrospirota bacterium | reverse complement strand
CCGACCATGTTGGTGGGCGGCATCCTGCTCGGCATGTTCTCCGCTGCCGACTCGACCTACTGTCCGTCGATGCTCGTCGACATGGAGCAGGGCCGGCCGACCGAAGGCGGTCATACAATCGGCGACCTCGTGTCACGGGCGGCACGGCGCGGGATTGCAGCGCCGATTCTCGGAGCGGCGCTGTGCAACTTGCAGGCCTATGAGATTGACCGCGTTCGCGGGCAGACGTCGCGATGATCCTCACCGCGGCGCGAGCTGATCCGCAGGCCCAAGAGTTGAACAGGGTGAAGTCCCGGCAGTGGGGTTCGAGGAGGAGTTGTCATGCAACGCTTTGATCTCAAGGGGAAGGTAGCGCTCGTGACCGGTGGCAACGGCGGCATAGGTCAGGGGATCGCGCGTGGACTACTGGAATGCGGTGCCGCAGTCGTCATTGCCGGCCGCAATGAGGAGAAGAACAAAGCCGCCGTCTCGGAGTTGAGCAAGATCGGGCCGCCGGTCAGCGCACTGGTGCTGGACGTCACGAACGAAGGACAATGCCGCGCCGCGGTGGAGGAGGTCGTGCGCCGACACGGCCGGCTCGACATCCTGGTGAACAACGCCGGCATGGGCGCCCCTGGCGGTCCCGCATTGCCGGACGACATGCCGCTCGTTAGCTGGCACAAGGTGATAGACACCAACCTCACCTCGGCGTTCGTGCTGAGCCAGCTCGCCTACCCGGAAATGAAGAAGGTGGGCGGCGGTAAGATCATCAATATCGGCTCTATTTCATCGTATATGGGCGCCCCGCGCTGGACAGCCTACGGGCCCGCCAAGGCGGGCATCGTGCAGCTCAGCAAGAACTGCGCCTCAGCCTGGGGCAAAGACAACATCCAGGTCAACACCATCTGGCCGGGCCTGATCGATACGGCAATGACCAAGACACTGCAGGGCGACAAGGCGTTCATGGCGCGCGTATTGCCCCGCATTGCCGCCGGTCGGGTCGGCGCGCCGCACGATTTCGCTGGCGTGGCGGCGTTCCTGGCCAGCCGCGCCTCTGACTACGTCACCGGCGCCGATATTACGGTCGATGGGGGCCTTTTGTGGGGAGTCTGATGAAAGGTCCAATCAAAACCAGGTCAATATGGCGATGAGGGACGGGGCCGCGGTAGCGAGTGCAGGCCTATCGAGATCGTAATTTGCGCGCTTTGGTAATGGCCGCCGAAGTCGCGGCGGGTGGAGAACGTTGAATCCGAGTTTCCAACCCCCCACGGATGGGCGGAGAGAACTGAAACCGCATCATTGAAATGGCTGGGACTTTCCGAATCTCTGGTACGGCGGCAATGGCCGAGATTACTCCTCCCAGTGTGGCGTTGCGAACGACCACTCGACAATCATGCCCTGGAGAAATCCGGGCAGGAATGGCGCAAGGGACCAAAACTCAGCTCCAAAATGGCGCCGTTCGGGGTCGGTTTCGAGCACGAATGTCCCGATGAATCGGGCCCCTTTCGCGAGGCGCTCACCATAGAGAAAAGTTAGCGTGCCTCGCTGGCGGACAGGGCGGGATTCGAACCCGCGGTGGCTGTTACACCACGCACGCTTTCCAAGCGTGTGCCTTAAACCGCTCGGCCACCTGTCCGGGAAGCGCGGTCGGCCGCTCTTATAG
>SCVQ01000366.1 GCA_004296865.1 Nitrospirota bacterium | reverse complement strand
GCATCGTCTTCGGGATCTTCCCCGGCCATTTCTACAACGTGATCCGGGCCGGCACCGATCCCCTGGTGGCCCGCATCACGCAGGTCGTGCCGCTGGCCGCGGGGAACGGAGAACAGCGTCATCAGCTATCAGCCATCAGCCATCAGCTTCCCGAGAGGACGAACGCTGCCGGGCTGAATGCTGATCGCTGACAGCTGGCAGCGATTGTGATTGTGAGAAAGAAATGACTTTCAACCTGTCCATGTCCGGCTCGGATCTGCTCTTGCTCCTGCCGGAGATGCTGCTCACGGTCTGGCTCTGCGTGGTTCTGATCGTGGACTTTGCGATGCCGCGCCTGCCGAAGGCCAGGCTGGCCTACCTGAGCGTCGGCGGCCTGGCGGCCGTGCTGCTGAACCTGCTCTGGTTCGACCGGACCGGGGTGACCGGAACCCTCTTTGCCGACATGTTCGTGGTGGACCGGCTGGCGATCTTTTTCAAGATACTGATCGTGATCGCGACCGCCCTCGTCATTCTGGTGTCGGTGGACTACGTCCGGCGGTTCCGTTTTTTCAAGGGCGAATATTACTTCCTGGTCCTCATGTCGGCTCTGGGCATGATGTTCATGGCCTCGGCGAACGACCTCCTGTCGGTCTTCATCACGCTAGAGTTCTCCACGTTCGGCTTCTACGTGTTGGTGGCCTACTTGCGCGAGGATGTGGCCTCCAACGAAGCGGGGCTCAAGTTCTTCATCCTCGGGGTCTTTGTCGCCGGGCTGCTGGCCTACGGTATCAGCCTGGTCTTCGGCGAGACCGGCAAGCTGGTCTTCTCGGACATCGCGGCGGCTCCCCCGACGACCGGCTTGATCATCGGATTCCTGCTGATCTTCGGGGCGCTGGGGTTCAAGATCGGGGCCGTGCCCTTCCACTCCTGGATCCCGGACACGTACCACGGGGCGCCGACTCCCGTGACCGCGTTCCTGTCCATCGCGCCGAAGGGGGCGGCCTTTGCCATCCTGCTCCGGATGTTCCTGGTTTCCCTGGCCACGCTCAAGCCGGCCTGGGTCTTGCTGATGGTGGGGGTGTCGATTCTGTCGATGACGTACGGCAATGTCGTCGCAATCGCCCAGAAGAACATCAAGCGGCTGTTGGCCTATTCCGGCATCGCCCAGGTCGGGAACATTTTGATCGGTCTGGCGGCCGGGACGAAGATGGGCGGCGATGCCATTCTGTTCTACTTGTTGACCCATCTCTTCGCCAACCTCGGGGCCTTCGCGGTGGTGATCGCGGTCGGGAATCTGATCCGCAGCGACGAGATCGAGGACTACAACGGCTTGAATCGGCGGTCGCCGTTCCTGGCCATGGCGATGCTGGTGTTTCTTCTCTCCCTGGCCGGAGTCCCGCCTCTGGCCGGCTTCATCGGCAAACTCTACATTTTCGTGGCGGCGATCAACGAGGGGCTCTATACCCTCCTCGTCGTGGGTCTGATCAACATCGTGATCTCAATGTACTATTACCTGATCGTGGTCAAGAAGATGTACATCAACGAGCCGACCGATCGCACGCCGCTGGCCATCTCGACGCCGATGAAGGCGGCGATCTACGTCTGCCTTGCCGGCACGTTGATCCTGGGGATCTACCCGCAACCCTTCATCGACTGGGCCGTCTCCGCGACGCTCATGTTCTCCCAGTTCACGGCTCCCGCTGCCTTGGCGGTTCCGCCCACGATGGTGCCGTTCGGCGGGTGAGGCCATTCAGCGTTCGCGTGCCTATTTCTCAACAGGTGCTCTGGTATTTCGCCGCGACAGGTGTTCGGAGTAATGCTCCCATGAGCCCCTCGGACACTTAGCGCAAGGCAGCAGGAGTTCCATCCCGGCGTTGCAGGTGAACGGACCGAATATGAATCGGCTGCCCCTTCGGATTGTCGTGTTGGTTGCGGGCATATGGGCGAGTGGGCTCGGCCCAGTGTCGGCGCAAGACCTTCCCTGGGATCAGATTGAGGACGGTTTGGCGGTCACGGTGTGGGAACCGGGGGCGTCGTGTAGAGACCAGGTGGCGTCTCTCTATATGGTGAAGGTGGACCCTGAGCGGTTTCGGTTTTCGACCTACTACTTCCGCGATGAGGGGTTGCCTGCTCCCCTGACCATCCAGGAGTGGCAACGACGGACCCACGCCGTTGTGCTATTCAACGCCGGACTCTTCCGGGAGGATTTTGCGTATCTGGGGCTGCTGTATAAGGACGGGCGTTCGCTTGGGAGCAAGCGGCATCCGCAATGGCAGGGGCTGTTCGTTGCGGAACCGATCGATCCAGGGATGCGAAAAGCGCGGGTCTTGGACTTGGCGGTCGATTCGTTCACCGATAACCAGCCTTCGTATCGGGAAGCGGCCCAGTCCCTCATGTTGTTCGATCGGACCGGTAAGCCGAGGGTCCGCCATACAGGGAAGCAGGCGCATCAGACGATCGTGGGAGAAGATGGCAGCGGCAACATTCTGCTCATCAAGACGGCGGCGGTGGTGACGCTACGGGATCTGGCGGAATGCCTGAGGGATCGATTCCCGACTCTGCACCATGCCATGGCGATGGATGGCGGGTCCTCGTCCGACTTGTTGATCGGCGGTGAACGCGTGCGATCGTCGGGCGTCGGCGACGCCCGACCCTGGCAGCCATTGGTCGATGGGAGTCAGATGGTCCATATCCCGCTCCCATCCGTGATCGGCCTGTTCCCTCGGGCCGTGGCTGCGCCCTCACAGGGGGACAAGGCTGGACCCCGCCGGTCCGGTCACCAATGAATCGGTCGCGTCAGCGTCGAGGGGCATCGACCGGGTAGCCGGCTTCCATCCAGGCGTTCATGCTGCCGCTGACGTTATAGACGCGCGTGTAGCCGAGATCGGCCAGCGTCTCCGCTGCGATGTTACTCCGATGTCCGGACTGGCAGTAAACGACGATGTGGTCGTCGAGTTTGACGCCGATCTCGCGGTGGCGGGCCTTGATCTGGCGGTAGTCAATGTTGAGGTCTGTCCCGGGGATGACGCCGGAAGCGTGTTCCTCCGGAGTACGGACGTCAATGAGAACAAATCCCTTGGCCGCTGGGCTGGTCCCCCTGTCGGCGGCCTTCGCGAGGCCGGCTTTCAATTGCTGGACCGTCAAGAGATAGGAGTGATAGGCCGAGGCGCTGTTGCTGATCGCGAGCCCCAGCAGGAGTGAAAGCCCTAATACGGTCCCTGCCCCGATGATAGAAGAACGGCGATGCATGGCAACCCTCTCCTGGTGACCGTGTAAGGTTCGATGAAGATTCCGCACTGCGCTTGCCAACGCGGCTGTCGATCGTGCCGGCTGTTGTTATCATAGGGCTCTTATGAAACCGTGGTCAAGAGTCACCGCCCTGACTCTGCTTCTCGGCTGTTTCGGCTGTTCTGAAGGAGCCAAACTGGTTCAGGAGACGGAAACGGGCGGGGTCGTCACCTATCCGTTCAAGGGCGAGAGCGGATACATGTTCAGCAAGTTTCGCAAGGAGGCGATGGATCTTATCGAGCAGCATTGCGCCGGACGCTACACCATCGTGAAGGAAGGGGAAGCCACGGGGCGGACCCGCATTTCCCAAGTGGTGGAGGGGGCGCCGGAGGTCGTGCGCGAGAGACGTTGGGGCCTGCAGTTTCGATGCAAGCCGTGATGCGTCACCTGTTACGCGTCACGTTCGATATTGCCTGGAGGAGATCGTCGATCGTCAGGAGGCTCAGGAGCGTCAATCCCTGGGCTTCCACCTTCGCCCGACCTTCTTGCTCCTTCCGATCCACAATCACCAGGGCATGTGCCACGTTCAGGCCGGCGTCGCGGGCTGCGGTCACCGCCTTGATGATCGAGCCTCCGCTGGTCAGCACGTCGTCCACGATCACCGCCCGGTCGCTCGGGTTCACGGCGCCTTCGATCAGCTTGCCCGTGCCGTGATCCCGAGCGACCGGGCGGTGATCGTGGACGACGTGCTGACCAGCGGAGGCTCGATCATCAAGGCGGTGACCGCAGCCCGC
>SCVQ01000038.1 GCA_004296865.1 Nitrospirota bacterium | reverse complement strand
CCGAAGAAACGAGTGACAATGCGAAGCGAACCCTGGGAGTAATGCATTGGACCGGCCTCCTTAGATGCAATACACTGAAAAACGACCCTGGTTGTAATGAATGACGTTACATAAACTGATGGGTTGGCCTAGAACCTCCGATGTGAACGGTGAATCGTTGAACCGTGGGCGACCATCCGCGTCCCACAAGGGGTGCAACGATACTCAAGTCGGCCGCTTCTGTCAACCCCTAGTTTTCCTGCGCCAGGAAGAAAACCGGGGGGGCGCTGGCCCAGGTGCCATGCTATTTTCTCCCTCGCCGGTTTTGTGCGATAATGACACCATGCTGTTGAAACGTCTGCTCGTCGGCCTCCCGCTGAAGACCGCTCAGGCCGTTCACGAACGACTGTCCAAGCGCCTTGCGCTGGCGGTCTTTTCGTCCGACGCCCTCTCGTCGGTCGCCTATGCGACCGAAGAAATCCTGCTGGTATTGGTGCTGGCCGGCACCGCCGCCGTATCCTGGTCGATTCCCATCAGCTTGATGATCATCCTGCTGTTGACCATCCTGACCCTCTCCTATCAACAGATCATTTACGAATATCCCTCCGGCGGCGGCGCCTACATCGTGGCCAAGTCCAATCTGGGCATATTGCCCGGCTTGACGGCCGCCGCCTCCCTCATGATCGATTATGTCCTGACGGTCTCGGTCAGCGTGGCCGCCGGGATTGCCGCCTTGACCTCGGCCGTTCCGGCGCTGTTCGCCTATCGCGAAGCCCTCTGCCTGACCGCCATTCTCCTTGTGCTCATGATCAATCTTCGCGGCGTCCGTGAATCGGGCCGCATCTTCGCCGTCCCGACCTACTTCTTCATCGGCATGGTTCTCTTGATGCTGGGCGTCGGGCTGGTCCAGGTTCTCCTGGGACAGCCGGGGCAAAGCGCCACGTCAGGCGGCCCCTCCACGCCGGCGGCGCCGGTCGCAGAGGGCCTGACCCTCTTCCTCCTGCTGCGCGCGTTTTCTTCCGGATGTACCGCGCTCACCGGCGTGGAAGTGATCTCCAACGGCGTGTCGGCATTCAAACGGCCGGAGCCCAAGAACGCCTCCCTCACGATGGCGGGCATGGCGGTCATCCTGGGCACCCTCTTCATCGGCATCAGCGCCTTGGCCTACCATTATGGAGTGCTCCCACGGGAAAACGAAACGGTCGTCTCCCAGATTGCCCGCGCGACGTTCGGGGAGGGGGTGCTCTACTACCTCGTGCAGGTCTCCACCATGCTGATCTTGATCCTGGCAGCCAACAGCGCCTTCGCCGGGTTCCCTCGCTTGGCGTCGATCCTGGCCCGGGACAGCTACATGCCGCACCAAATGGAGGTGATGGGCGACCGCCTGGTCTTCTCCAACGGGGTCATCATCCTGGGCTTCTTCTCCTGTCTGCTGATCGTCCTCTTCAACGGCGACACCCACGCGCTGATTCCGCTGTACGCGGTCGGCGTGTTCCTCTCCTTTACCCTGTCGCAAGCCGGCATGGTCCGACGGTGGCTGGCCAAGAAAGGATCGCACTGGCGCAAGAAACTCGTCGTCAACGGCGTGGGGGCCGTCACGACCGGGATCGCCACCCTGATCATCGCCGCGACCAAGTTCGTGCATGGCGCCTGGATCGTCATTGCCTTGATTCCCCTGATCATCATGTGGTTCCGCGCCATCCACGCCCACTATGCCGCCGTGAACCAGCAGATCACCCTCGAACGGGACCACCGCCCGCCCCCGCCGAGGCGGAACACGGTCGTCATCCCCATCAGCGGGGTCAATCGCGCCGTGATCCGGGCGGTGGACTATGCGCGAAGCCAGGCGTCGGATATCCGCGCCGTCCTGGTCAACGTGGACAAGGAAGGCACGGCGCTGACAGAAATCAAGTGGGCGCAATGGGGCTGCGGCGTGAACCTGGTGGTGTTGCCATCTCCCTACCGGTCCGTGATGGGCTCGCTGCTGGACTACATCGAAGATCTGCTCAAGAAAGACCCGGACGGTTGGGTGACGGTGGTCATCCCGGAAATCCTGCCGGCGCGGTGGTGGCAGAATATCCTCCACAACCAGCGCGCGCTCATGTTGAAGGCCGCCTTGCTCTTCAAGGATCGGGTGATCCTGACCGACGTGCCGTTCCACCTCGAGCGATAACCGTGGCGCCTAACACGTCATACGTGAAGCATGAGACGTGGGCGCGCAACTGTTGCCTTTTTACTGTTGCCTTCTTACTGTGCCTGCCCAGCGGACAAGCCCTCGCCTTCAAGATTCTTGAGCCGGCCGAGCGGACCGTCCTGCAATCCGGCCAGACCGTCACGGCAAAAATCGATCTCGGCAACGATCCGGGCGTGATGCAGGTCCGCTATTACTGGTATGGGGAACTGGACGACACTCTGGTGCAGGAAGAACAGACGACGTCTTCCGGCAGCATCGTGGCCCCGGCCGTGCTGGTTTCGACCGCGCTGAACGACCCGCCCTTCGGAGGCCCCTTGAAGGTTCCCCGGGAAGCCATCGGGACCATGCGCCTGCTGGCGGTCGGCGACATCTCGCGAGGACGGCTGGGGGGACGCTCCACCTTCGATGAAATCCTGCTCACGGTTGAGCCGAAGGCCGAACTCACCGCCATCGAGTTCGAAACCGAAAAGCCGTGGCGGCTTGGGCGCGACAGACAGGATGCCGGTTACGGACAAGTCGATACGTTGGGAAAGATTCTAGAGCTGCCGACGGTCGGGTTGTTCTCCGACGGCGTGACGCGGTCTCTTCGGTCTTCGTTAACCGGCACCTCGTTTCAGTCCTCCAATGAACGGGTCATCAAAGTCCACCAGCGAGAGGGCCTGCTCCAATTGGTCGGCAACGGCCGAACCACCATCACGGCCACCAACCGCGGCAAGCAAGCGACCCTTGAAGTCGAGGTGGCCGTCAACGAAGAACCCAACGAACCGCCGATCGCGGATGCCGGCCCCCATCGAACGGTCAAGTCCGGCGCCAAGGTCGAGTTGAACGGGCTGAAGAGCAAGGACCTGGAAGGAGAAGCTCTGTTCTATGCCTGGAGCCAGGTCCGAGGAAGCAAAGTGCCCTTGCTGGACGTCAACATGCCGAAAGCCTCGTTCGTGGCCCCGCAACTCTCCGAAAAGCGACTCTACCGCTTCAAGCTGCGCGTCACCGACAAGAAAGGCGCAGACAGCTTGCCGGCCTATGTGGACGTGATCGTCGAACCATGAAACGTGAAGCGTCGTTCGTGAAGCGTGAAGCGTTAGGAGTCGAGAAACCGAGGAAAGTCGCGATCTGAAATCCGACGCCTCTTAATCCTGCTCGCGATTTGCCCTCTACGATCCTTTTCAATATACTGAGAGCACTTCCGAATCCCCAAGATTGAGGAGATCCACGCAATGGCGACTGTCAAGGTGTCCCTTTCAGATGAGGAAATGCGGCGTTTGGAAGAATTGAGCAAACGCGAGGGCCTCACCGTGGAGCAGATGGTGCAGCTCGGCATCCACGACTTGATCAGCCAACCGGACGAAGCATTTCACGCTTCTGCCAAGCGGGTCATGGAGAAGAACGCCGAACTCTATCGTCGCCTCGCGTGACTCGCTACCTCACTCTTGCTGAAGTCTTGGAACTTCACCGATCCGTGCTGGAACGGTGGGGCGGGGCCGGTGGAATTCGAGATATCAATGCACTCGAATCAGCGCTTGCTCAACTGACCTTCCCCCCGAAAACTAGACCATTGGCTTGGAAGTGGAGATGGGCTGTGATGGGCCGACAGGAGGAGGCCCATGACTCGAAAACGGCATACCGAGGAGCAGATCATCGCGGTGTTGAAGGAGGCCCCGGCCGGCGTCAGCGTCCAGGACCTGTGCCGTGCTTCCGGCACAGGTCC
>SCVQ01000365.1 GCA_004296865.1 Nitrospirota bacterium | reverse complement strand
TGACGATCGTACGCACGGTCCAGAGGCCGAGTCCGGTGCCCTGTTCTGGCGGTTTGGCGGAGAAGAAGGGCTCGAAGATCTTGCCCCGCAGCTCCGGCGGAATACCCGGTCCGTCGTCCTGGATTCTGACTTCGATCCAGTTCCCTTTCTGTCCTTCTCCGGACGCTGATGGCTGACCGCTGACGGCTGAAAGCTGCGCACTCACCGTCAGCGTCCCACGCCCGTGGGCTGCCGCCATAGCCTGGATGGCGTTCAACGACAGATTGAGAAACAAGTCATGTAACTGTCTGGGATCGCACTCGATCTCCGGGATATCCGCCGCAAAGTCTGTCCGGACCTGGATACTGTTCCTCATCAGCTCGTTCGCCAGAAAGTCCAGGACCTGCTCCAGTGCGGCCCGCACCGAACAGGACTCCACGCGCGGCGTCGTGGGCCTGGCGAGTTCGATGAACCGTTCGATCGTCCGGCTCATCCTCGTCCCAGCTGTTTCGATCCGCTGGAGATCCTGGTCGAACCCTTCATAGTCGCGTTGTGCCAGCTTCTCCCGAGCCAGTTGCAGGTGGCCGGTCAGGATGAACAGGGGGTTCTTGAGCTCGTGGGCGATCCCGCCGAGCAACTGCCCCATCGCCGCAAGCCGCTCCAGACGACGGGCTTGCGCCTCCATCTGCTTGCGTTCGGTGATGTCCGCCATGAGGCCCATGATGCCGGTGACGCGGCCGCCTGTATCACGCAGGGGCGCGGTGGATAAGCTCACGTGAATCAGGGACCCATCCTTGCGCTGGCGGACAACGTCGCGGCCGATGCAGGTTTCGCCGGCCAAGATTTGCTCGAAGAGCTTCTGGTGTTCCCGCCACTGGTTTTGTGGGACTGTCGGGAGGGGCCGGCCCAGCGCCTCGTCCGACCGCCAGCCGAACAGGCGCTCTGCGGCCGGACTCCAGAGCGTCACGGTCCGGCCTTGATCCACAATGATGATGGCCAGAGGCGAGGCCTGGACGAGGGCATTGAGCGTCTCGTTGACAGACCGCAAAGCCTCTTGCGTCCGCTTCGCGTCCGTGACGTCGCGGGCTATGGCATAGCCACTGCCCATTTCAGGGGAAGGGATTGAGTTCCATGACAGCCACCGGTAGGAACCGTCCTTGCATCGGTAGCGATTCTGGAAGCCGACGGACGGTATTCCCGCTCTCTGCCGCTCGTTCTCCGCGAGGGTGGCCTGATGGTCGTCGGGATGAACGAATTCCGTGCAGGGCACCGACAGCAGTTCCTCTTCCGAATAGCCCAAGGCCTTCACGAAGGCGGGGTTGACGGACTTGAAGTGCAGGTCGAACCCCACAATACAGAGAAAGTCGAGCGACAGCATAAAAAAGCGATCCCGCTCCTCCTCGCTTCGCTTGCGCCGGGTGATGTCGTAGTAGTGCTCGATCCGCCCCCCTGCATAGAGGCCGGTGTTGATAGGGAGACTCCGGTGCTCGATCCACCGCTCCTCCCGGCCCTCTCCAGCCCGGACGTGGCATTCGAAGGATTCTATATAGGTGTTGTCCTCGTAGGTCCGGAGGACGCGATCCGTAAAATCAGCCGGGTGGTCAAAGATGGGCTGGATCAAGCTCCGGATGAGTTCCCGCGTGTCCCGGCCGATCACAAGGTCTCGCTTCAGCCCGAAGTATTGCTCAAAGGCCGCATTGGCCCAGACCACCCTGAAACCGGCGTCCAGAATCAGGACGGCGACGGCCGAGGTCTCCACCACGTCGTTGATCAGCGAGCGGTAGCGGGCGTCGGCCTCCCGCGCTTTCCGGCACACCTCGGCCTGTTCCAACACCGTCCTGACCGAGGCCACCAGGCGGTCGATGTGATTGGACGACTTGGGGACGTAGTCGTCCAGTCCCGCCTTCATCGCCTCCACGGCGATTTTCTCGCTGCCCGTCCCGGTGAACATGATCACCGGACAGCCCGGCCAGCGGGCTTTGACCTGACGGAAAACCTCCAAGCCGTTCGTCCAGCTGAGTTGATAGTCCGTGATCACCAGGCCGACCCGGTCTTGCTCCAGAGCCCGAGCCAGGCCGCTCCCATCAACGACCTCTTCAAATTGATAGTCGGGGAACTCCTGCTTGAGCAGGTCTAGGGCCAGGGCACGGACCTGGGAATCGTCATCAACGAGGAAGATGCGAGGCTTCGTGACCATTGCTCGTCACCTTAGGGGGAGGAGTGTCGCGCGCAGTCCAGCCATTCCGACCTACTTACGCAAGCCCACTTAGCGCAGAAGGATCAGCACCGGACAGGGGGCGCGGTAACCTTCAGCGCGCACCACGCTCCGGACTAGCTCGGCGCTTACGCGGCGCCCATCACGTTCGCTTGCGGCTTCCCGATGGTAGTGGTCGGTTGCCTGCAGAGGGAACAGGGGCCAGTTTTGTTGACCTTCAGCTTGCCCCAGAGACCGGCCCGCGCCTCCTGCATGAACTGGTTGACTTCGTCGAACCCCGTGGCCTCGACGACACCCGCCGCCTTGGCGAGACACTGGCCGCAATAGCTCGCACCCGGACGCTCATTCAG
>SCVQ01000364.1 GCA_004296865.1 Nitrospirota bacterium | reverse complement strand
GCTTCTGGGGTAAAATTTTTTGTCTGTGCGTACGGGTGCCAGCGGCACCATGTCCCTACGGATCATCTTGAAAAGGAAATCACGTTGTGCGGTCTGGTTGTCTTGTCGAACATCATCAACGGTTGTGATCGATTCGTCGCCTTCAACTAAACCGGGCCTCATGAGTGACTTATGGCCCTCAGTATCGTCGTGGTGATCCGTGAGGACCCTCTGAAAACGCACCGTGCCGTTGAGGCATTGCGTATTGCGCTGGGATTAAGCACCGGAGAAAATCCGTTGACGATTGCCCTTCTTGACCGGGCTCCTCTGCTGCTCTCGGAGGACACTGAGGACATCATGGATGGAGACATCTTAGAAAAGTATCTTCCTTCCTTAAAACAGTTAGAAATTCCTTTTGTCGTATCATCGGGGGCCTGCTCAGAATTTTCCTTTGCGTCTGGCTTTATAACCAGGGAATTGCCTCCTCTGGAGATCGCAGCATTGATCGCTGAATCGGACCGCGTGCTTGTATTCTGACGGGGGCCTCGTGAGAAAAGTTCTTTATCTGGTCGGTAAGGACCCATCACAATTCGCTCCGAGTCTCCTCAAGACATCTTCTCCTCATCAGGAGACGTCGGTTGTCCTGATCCATGAGGCTGTTGCATCTTCCCGAGTTCCGGCAGCTCAAGTCTATGCACTTTCTGAGGATGCATTATCGAGAAGTGTGACTCCATCTTTTCCGACTGTATCGTATCAAGATGTCTTGCGCATGATCCTCGAAGCTGATGCTGTAGTCGCGTTATAGATGGGTGCTACTTCTTCTTGTAAATTGTTTGTCATAGAGAAACATCGGAGTAGTAGGAATAGGAGTAGGCCCTGTGAAATCTGTTATCGCCCTGTAAGGCGTTGTTTATAGAGGGCAGTAAGATCGATATGATGATGGGTGATTCATAGGAAACAGTCTGATGGGTGGTGGAAGAGGTGAAATTAACCTGTGAACGGTATGGTGTCGCTGGAGAAGCAGATGAGTCCCCACTATCCAAATCTTTTGAGGTTGACCACAGGAACAGATTTCTCGTTTTAAGGAGTGATGGAAAAGATAGGAAGTATATCAACAGGTGTTAATAAGGCTGTGAATAACTGGAGGTTTTCCGTCATGGGTATCGGAACTGTTTGGGAAGCGGCGCTGGCTTACATTGAAGCCAAAGTCCCTAAACAGGTTTTTGATACGTGGTTTGTTCCTGCTCGTCTTCAGGACATTGATGATGTAAGTGCGCGTATTGAGGTTCCTAATAGGTTCTTTGGCGAATGGATAGACAAAAACTATCCGGGTCTCATCGCGGAAGCATTGGCAACCTCACGAGGGGGAAGAAATGTGGATGTATCCTTTGTGGGCGGTGAAAAGCCTTCCCCCCGTGTGGCGCTACCTGCTGATCCGATTCCGGGATTCGCCCCATCGAATCGCAGTGCGCAAATCGGCCGTCCCCGCCGGACCGTTCCGCTGAACCCCAAGTATACGTTCAAGAGCTTTGTCGTTGGGGCCAGTAATCAATTTGCCCATGCCGCGAGTCGGGCCGTCGCGGACGCGCCGGCGAAAGCCTATAACCCTCTGTTCATCTACGGCGGCGTCGGGCTGGGTAAGACGCACCTCTTGAATGCCATCGGGAACCACGTGGCGGAACACTCCGACCTGAAGATCGCCTACGTCACGACAGAGCAATTCACCAACGAGGTGATCAACTCCATTCGCTACGACAAGATGATCGACTTGCGGAAGCGCTACCGGAACATCGACATGTTGCTGGTCGATGACGTGCAGTTCCTGGCCGGGAAGGAGCGTACGCAGGAGGAGTTCTTCCATACCTTCAACACGCTCTATGAGGCTCGGAAGCAGATTGTCTTGTCCAGCGACCGCTTTCCCAAGGAAATGCCCGATATGGAAGAGCGTCTCCGCTCGCGGTTCGAGTGGGGCTTGATCGCGGACCTGCAGCAGCCCGACGTGGAGACGCGCATTGCCATCCTGCGCAAGAAGTCCGACGACGAAGGGATGGGGTTGTCTGACGACGTCGTGCAGTTCCTGGCTACGAATATGAAGAACAACATCCGGGAACTCGAAGGGTCGTTGGTCCGGCTGGGTGCCTATTCCTCGCTGACCGGCCAGGCCATCACGCTGGACATGGCCCGAAACGTCCTGCGCGACATCATCGGCGAGAAGAAGAAAATCATCGCGATGGACGACATCGAGGAAGCGGTGGCCACGCGCTTTCACGTCAAAATCGCCGAACTGAAAAGCCGGCGCCGGAGCAAGACACTGGTCCATCCGAGACAGATCGCCATGTATCTCTGCCGGGAGATGACGGACGCCTCCTTCCCGGAGATCGGGCGTCATTTCGGGGGCAAAGACCACACGACGATCATTCATGCCTGCAAGCAGATCACCAAGGCTCTTCAGACGGATGCGACCCTCAAGCCGACCTTGGAGAGCCTGAAGGCCCAGATTACGAAGGGGTAGGATGCGGAACAAGCCTAGCAGAGGAGAGACCGCCCGATGAAGCTACGAATTACCAGGGACGAACTGTTGACCGCACTCCAGCGCGTGCAGGGCGTGGTAGAGAAGCGAAACACCATGCCCCAGCTCTCCAACATCCTGCTGGAAGCCAAGCCGGAGGGCGTCGATGTCACGGCCACAGACCTGGAGATCGGCATGCGCGGGCTCTACAAGGCCACGGTGCAAGAGCCGGGCTCCGTCACGTTGTCGGCCCGCAAGGTCTTCGAGATCTTGAAGGAGCTGCCCGCCGGCGAGGTCGAACTCACCGTCGGAGAGAACAACTGGGCGACGATCCGGTCCGGGAAAAGTCAATTCAAGATCGTCGGCCTGCCGGGCAGCGACTATCCGGCGTTGCCGTCGATCGAGCGTGAGGGCCTCACCCCCTTGACCGGTGCGGGGCTGCTGGAACTGATCCGCAAGACCCTCTTCGCGGTGGGGGACAATGACGCCCGCTACATCCTGAACGGGCTGCTGGTGACCCTCATCTCCTCGGAGAAGAAAACCACCCTGCGGCTGGTTGGGACGGACGGGCATCGCCTGGCCCTAGCGGAGCAGGACATGGCTTTGGCGAATGGCAAGGACGCCGCGAAGGAGGCTCCGAAGGAGATCAAGGCGATCATTCCCAAAAAGGCCGCCTTCGAGATGCGCCGCCTGCTCGAAGAAGGAGACGGCGAGCCGCTGATCGGCTTCACCAAAAATCTCATGATCTTTCGCAAGAGCGGCCTGCTCCTGACCTCGCGGCTGATGGAAGGGAACTACCCGAACTATCAGCAGGTCATTCCGAAGGAGAAAGAGCAGGACAAGAAAGTCAGCGTGGACCGGGTGGAACTGGAGGGCGCGCTGCGCCGCGTCGCCGTGCTCTCGCGGGACAAAACGAATGCCGTGAAGCTCACGCTCGCATCCGGCAAGATGACGTTGTTCTCCAGCAACCCGGACTTCGGCGAGGCGACCGAGGAACTGGCGGCCCAGTACAAAGGCGAGACCCTGACGACCGGCTTCAACGCCCGGTATCTGTTGGATGTGTTGGGAGTCATGGACGGTGAAGCGGTCTCCCTGCAGATGGACAACCCGCTGAGTCCTTGCCTGGTGCGTGAACCGGGCAACGCGGGCTTCACCTGCGTGGTGATGCCGATCAAAGTTTGAGGCTAGAGGCACGAGGCGATAGGCTATGGGCGTACGGTTCAATAACGGACCCAATAGCCTATTGCCCATAGCCTTGAGCCCAATCGATTAGGAGGCGGATGGCGACCAAAGACGCAAAGACGGACGCTCCAAGTCAGGCGAAGTCCGACAGCTATAGCGCAGACCAGATCAAGGTGCTGGAGGGGCTGGACGCGGTCCGCAAGCGACCGGCCATGTACATCGGCAGCACCGGCGTGGACGGCCTCCATCATCTCGTCTATGAGGTGGTGGATAACAGCGTCGATGAGCACATGGCCGGGTTCGGCGAGGGGATCGAGGTCACGATCCACATCGACGGCAGCGTGACGGTCGTGGACAACGGGCGCGGCATCCCGACCGGCATGCACCCCACCCAGAAGAAGTCCGCGGCCGAGGTGGCCCTGACCGTGCTGCACGCCGGCGGCAAGTTCGAGCAAGGCGCCTATACGGTCTCCGGCGGCCTCCACGGCGTGGGCATCTCCGTCGTGAATGCGCTGTCCGAGTGGCTGGAACTGGAAATCTGGCAGGACGGACAGACCTTCGAGCAGCGCTACGAACGGGGCAAAGCGACCGCCCCCCTCAAGGTCACCGGCAAAACGAAAAAGCGCGGGACGATGGTCACCTTCAAGCCTGACAGCCAGGTCTTCGAGACCCTGGAGTTCAGCTTCGACGTGCTGGCGCAACGCCTGCGCGAGCTGGCCTTCCTGAACAAGGGGCTGGCCATCACGCTCAAGGATGAGCGGAAAGAAAAAGAACAGGTCTTCCGCTACAAGGGCGGGATCGTCTCCTTCGTCGAACATCTGAACGAAGCCAAAACCCCCCTGCACAAGCCGATCTTCGTCGAGGTCGAGAAGAGCGACATGATCCTGGAGGTGGCCCTTCAGTACAACGACGGCTACGCCGAGAATCTCTTCTCCTTCGCCAACAACATCAATACGAAGGAAGGCGGCACGCATCTCGTCGGCTTCAAGGCGGCGCTCACCCGCACCATCAACACATACGCCAATGCCCACGATCTGCTCAAGAAGGAAACGGAGTCCCTGACCGGCGACGACGTCCGCGAAGGCCTGACAGCGGTCGTGAGCGTCAAGCTGCGCAACCCGCAGTTTGAGGGACAGACCAAGGCCAAGCTGGGGAACAGCGAGGTCAAGGGCATCGTCGAGGCGGCGGTCAACGAGGCGCTCGGCACCTACTTCGAAGAAAATCCCCCGATCGCCCGCAAGGTCATCGGCAAGGCAATCGACGCGGCGCGGGCCCGCGAGGCGGCGCGGAAGGCCAAGGAGCTGATCCGCCGCAAGAGCGCGTTGGACGGCGGTTCGTTGCCCGGCAAGCTGGCCGATTGTTCCGAGAAAGACCCAGCCCACAGCGAACTCTTCATCGTGGAGGGCGATTCGGCCGGCGGCTCGGCCAAGCAGGGTCGCGACCGGAAATTCCAGGCCATCCTCCCCCTCAAAGGCAAGATCCTGAACGTCGAGAAGGCCCGGTTCGACAAGATGCTCTCCAGCGACGAGATCCGAACCCTGATCATGGCCCTGGGTACCGGCATCGGCCGCAGGCGCGAGGAGGGCGAGGGCGAGAAGGTCAAAGAAGACAAAGAAGCCTTCGACATCACCCGCGCCCGCTACCACAAGATCATCCTGATGACCGACGCCGACGTGGACGGAAGCCACATCCGGACCTTGCTCCTGACCTTCTTCTTCCGCCAGATGGTGGAACTCATCGAGCGCGGCTACATCTACATCGCGCAGCCGCCGCTCTTCAGAGTCAAGAAAGGGAAGACCGAACGGTACCTGAAGGACGAGAACGCCTTGAACGAATATCTCTCAGACCTGGCCGTCGAGGATGTCGAAGTCTACGTCGAAAGCGGCCAGGCCTTCGTGACCGGCCGGCGCCTGTTGCCGATCCTCAAGAAACTCATTTCGTTCGAAGCGTTCGTGGCCCGCTTCAGCAAGAAGCAGCGTGAGGGCGGCCTCCTCCGCGCCTTTGTGGACGAGCCCGGGCTGGACCGAGACCTGCTGAAAAACATCACGGCGCTCAAGAAGGTTGTGGCCAATGCGAAGAAGACCCTGAGCGCCGCCTATCCCAAGGCCACGATCACGCTGGATATCGCCGAGGACGAAGAACACCAGTCCAACAAAGTGATCTGCCGCGTGCAGACGAACGGCATGGCCCATGAACTGGCGATCAATCACGAACTGGTCGGCTCAGCCGACTTCCGCGAGCTGCAGAAACTGGCGCCTTCGGCCATCGGGCTGGGTCGCCCGCCGTACAAGCTCAAGGCCAAAGATGCGCAGAAGGAGCTGCCCGGCACGGCCGAGCTGGTCCAGCAAATTCTGGAGATCGGGAAACAGGGGTTGGGGCTGCAGCGCTACAAAGGCTTGGGTGAGATGAACCCGAGCCAGCTCTGGGAGACCACCATGGACCCGGAGACCCGGTCTCTCATGCAAGTCAAGCTCGAGGACATCGCCGGGGTGGACGACATCTTCTCCATCCTGATGGGCGATGAAGTCGCGCCGCGCCGCAACTTCATCCAGCAGCATGCGCTGGAAGTGCGTAACCTCGATGTGTAACGGAGCGGATAGCCTATAGCTTATGGCAAGAGCAGAGGGCCGCGCTTTTCTCTGGCCATACGCCATCTGCCATAAGCTCTTACAGGAGCCTTCATGCCGATTGATGAACGCCTGACTCAGATTGCCATTGAGGACGAGATGCGCTCGTCCTACCTCGATTACGCGATGAGCGTGATTGTGGGACGCGCGCTGCCGGACGTGCGGGACGGCCTGAAGCCTGTCCACCGGCGGATTCTCTACGGCATGAACGAGATGGGCCTGGCCCACAACCGGGCCTACCGCAAGTCGGCCAAGATCGTCGGCGAGATCATGGGTAATTACCATCCCCACGGCGACTCGGCGATCTACGACACGCAGGTCCGGATGGCGCAGGGGTTCAACATGCGCTATCCGCTCGTGGACGGCCAGGGCAATTATGGGTCGGTGGACGGCGATCCACCGGCCGCCATGCGCTACACCGAGGCCAGGCTCACGAGGCTGGCCGAGGAGATGCTGGCCGACATCGACAAGGAGACGGTCGATTTCGGCCCGAA
Source organism: Nitrospirota bacterium (assembly GCA_004296865.1). Taxonomy (GTDB): domain Bacteria; phylum Nitrospirota; class Nitrospiria; order Nitrospirales; family Nitrospiraceae; genus SCVQ01. The sequence continues at coordinate 8,751 of SCVQ01000364.1, read as the reverse complement.
CTACGACGAGTCGCGCACCGAGCCGCTGGTGCTGCCGGCCAAAGTCCCCAACCTGCTCGTCAACGGCGCCGGCGGGATCGCGGTCGGCTATGCCACCAACATTCCGACGCACAACATCGGCGAGGTGGTGGCCGGGTTAGTCCTGCTCCTCGACAATCCGGACATCACGATCCCCCAACTCATGAAAGCGATCCCGGGGCCGGATTTCCCGACCGCCGCGTTCATCTATGGGACGCAGGGCATCAAGGATGCCTATACGACCGGACGCGGCTTGCTCACGTTGCGCGCCAAAGTGAACGTCGAGACCGACGAGCGGACCGACCGCGACCGTCTGATCGTCACGGAGATCCCCTACCAGGTCAACAAGGCCCGGCTCATCGAGAAGATCGCGGAGCTGATCCGGGACAAGAAGATCGAGGGCATCTCGGACCTGCGCGACGAGTCGGACCGCGATGGCGTGCGCGTGGTCATCGAGATCAAGAAGGGCGACATCCCGCTGATCGTGCTCAACAACCTCTACAAGCACACGCAGCTCCAGACTACCTTCGGCGTCATCATGCTGGCCCTGGTCCACAACCGGCCGGAGGTGTTGAACCTCAAGCAGATCCTGGAGGCGTTCATCGAGCACCGGCGCGAGGTCGTCATCCGCCGCACCGCCTACGAACTGCGCAAGGCCGAGGAACGGGCCCATATCCTGGAAGGCCTCAAGATCGCGATCGACAACCTGGATGCGGTGATCCAGTTGATCCGGAGGTCCCAGTCCCCCGAGGTGGCGCGTGCGGGCCTCATGCGGCAGTTCCGGCTGACGGAGATCCAAGCCAACGCCATCCTGGACATGAAGCTGCAGCGCCTGACCCAGCTTGAGCGCAACAAGTTGATCGAGGAATATCAGGACGTGCTCAAGAAGATGGAATACCTCCGGTCCATCCTGGCGAGCGAGGCGTTGGTCCGCAAGATCATCAAGGACGAGCTGCTGGCCATCAAGGAGGCCTACAAGGACGAGCGACGGACGCAGATCGTCAAGGAAGAAGCCGAGATCAGCATCGAGGACCTGATCGCTCAGGAGGAGGTCGCCGTCACGATCTCCCACGCCGGCTACATCAAGCGTAATCCCGTGTCCCTCTACCGGGCCCAGCGGCGCGGCGGCAAGGGCAAGATCGGCATGGGCATCCGGGATGAAGACTTCGTCGCGACTCTCTTCACGGCCTCGACGCACGATTATCTCCTGTTCTTCACGGACGCGGGGAAAGTGTACTGGCTGAAGGTGCACGAGATTCCCGAGGCCGGCCGGGCCGCCAAGGGCAAGGCCATGATCAATTTGTTGGCGCTGGCGGGGGACGAGAAAGTCACGGCCACCCTGCCCGTCAAGGAATTCCGCGACGACCGCTACGTCGTCATGGCCACCAAGCAGGGCATCATCAAGAAGACGGAACTCTCGGCCTACGGGAACCCGCGCCAGGGCGGCATCATCGCACTCACGCTGGACCAGGGCGACAAGCTGATCGGGGTGGAGATCACGGACGGCCAGCGGGAGATCCTGCTCGGCACGAAACAGGGCATCGTGATCCGCTTCAAGGAAGAGGAAGCCCGCCCCATGGGCCGCACGGCCCACGGGGTGCGCGGCATCACGCTGGAGGAAGGCAACGAGGTGATCGGGATGGAAACGATCACGCCGGATTCCACCACCTCGATTCTGACCATCACCGAAGGCGGCTACGGCAAGCGGACCCCGGTCAGCGAGTATCGCATCCAGGGGCGGGCCGGCAAGGGCATCATCAGCGTCAAGACCACGGAGAGAAACGGGCTCGCGGTCGGCTTCCTGCAAGTGCGCGGCGACGACCAGATCATGATCATGGCGGCGCAGGGCAAGGTCCTCCGCTGCAAGGTGGACGATATCCGCGAGATTGGGCGGAACACGCAAGGCGTCCGCATCATCGAGCTGGACAGTTCCGATGACCGTGTGGTGGGCGTGGCGCGGCTTGCCGAGGTCGTCGAGGCCGAGAACGGGGACGAGGCGGACGACGACTGACGACCGCCGCCGGCGGTCGGCTCTCAGCATTCGGATAAATTCGTTCTTCTTTCCCGAGGACTTCACATGCCTGCCCAAGCTGACTGCTGAAGGCTGATCGCGTCTCAGCCACCGGGCCATGGCCTGCCAGATACCACGCGACACAGTACGTCCGACATGCCGCAGCCGAAGAAAAAAATCGACACCCTCGTCAAGTTGGCCCTGGGCGTTTTCATCGGCTCCTTTGCCTTGATCTGGGGAGGGATGTTTCTCAGCCGACCCGATCGCTCCATCCCGCCGTACAGCATCGGGTCGCAGGAGGGCACCGCTGTGGCGGTCCACGTGCCGGCCTGGACCAGCGACACGGCCATCGAGACCCTTATCGAGCGGTTTCGGAAAGTGGGCCGGGAGACGCGGGATTTCGGCAAGATGAAAGTCCAGCCGACGACGCCCGGGGACCCGAGCGACCGTTACCGACGCCTCACCATCTACATCTTCACCCATGATTCCTGGGCGGAACCAGAAATCCTGCACCGGTATCTGGCCGCTGCCGGCTCAGAGGGGACAGATGACCGGTCATTGCGGGAGGCCTTCGAGAAAGCGGTGCGCGGGCTCTATCGGCTGGATGGATCGGAAGAAGAAGGGCGGATCGGTCCGATCCTGACAGGAAAGGAAACGGCGGCCACGGCGGCTTACGCGCGGCAGCTGTTCAAAGGACCAATCACGTCCGGCGTTCCGGCTTCGTCGGAGCCTCCCGGCTCTGGGGCCCCGCCGGGTGAGACAGGGCCTGGGCCATCACCGCCGTCAGGCGGGCCCTCACCTCGGGGTCTTTGACCACTGCCGTATGGGCCTCCGCCTCGGCCAGGGCTTCCGGTGTCGGCCCGGTCATCTCGGTCCCTCCCCCACTGTTACCTTTTGCAGGTTGACTTGTTGCTTGTTGGATCTCCCCCACCCGCATCACAATATCCGAAATAAGGTTGCCGCCGGCCGCCGCGTTGATGTTCTCCAGCAACGTCGGTTTCAGAAAGGTCAACTGGTGGAGCCAGACCGAGTTTTCCACGACCAGGTGGAGCTTCTTGAAGCGGATCTGGTCGGGACGTGTGTGAGCTGCGACCTGCTCACCGGCGATCTCCGGCCAATGCCTTATGAGCTGGGCCTCCAGAAGCTTTGTCTCCAGCCCAAGCCGTTTGGCCAGCCCGGTCAGGACAGAGGAGATCGAGGCGAAGAAATGGCGGTAGGGCATGGAGCATGGTAGGCGGGTGGCGGGCTGGGGTCAAGAAGGTTTAGGGGGCGGGGTAAATGATGGGCGGGTCCTGTCGCGGCGAACAGCCCCAACCGTCCTCGCTCCACCCATCCCCCAGTGGGGCCCTTACGCTGCGGGCGGCTGGAGCACCCCGTTCGCCGCACCACCCGCCCTGTCCAGCCCAGCCGGGGGGAAAGGAATATAAAAGAGAAGCAGGGCCGACGACGGGTGGGCAGCTCGGGGCCTACCATGATGCGTTGACGCTGGACGTCTGCTGAACGTTGTGTCGCTGGTTGCGTCGTCTTAGTTGCAGGGCAGCGGTGCTTGCCCTCTGTTGCATTCCCAGCCAGGAGGCCGAAACTACCTGTTGACAATGACGTCTGGACGTCATATTGTCTTGTGCATGCGGAGAAAAGGAACCTCCATCATCAAGCGACGCCCGGGAGAAGTTAGAGATGCAATTCTTTCTGTTCTTTCGGCGAGGCCGGACGGCGTTCCTCTTCGAACGGTTGAGCAACATGTAGAGGATCTCATCGGAAAAGCAGCACGCTCAAGCGTTCGTTCGTATCTGAGGCTAAATACGCCATCCCGGTTTGTCCGTACGGCCCGAGGGCACTACGGACTTAAGGCCCTAGTCCGCGTACAGAAACCCTGTAAAATTGCTGAGGCTAGGGCTCAGTATGGGAGAAGTTTCTCTCACGGCAAGGCGCAGGTCATTGAAGCTAATTGCTTGGATTGGCTGCGAGTACAACGCGCAAACACAATTCATGCAATTGTTACCGATCCTCCCTATGGTCTCTTTGAGTATTCCGTTGAACAGCAAATAAAGTTGAGGAATGGAAAAGGAGGGGTATGGCGTATCCCTCCTTCGTTTGATGGAACGCAACGCTCGCCACTGCCTCGATTCACAGTTCTATCAGACCAAGACCTTCGAGCCTTGGAATTGTTTTTCTTCGAGTGGGGCCAGGTTCTTCTTCCAGTTCTTGTCCCAGGAGCGAATGTCATTGTTGCGACCAACCCTCTCCTTTCGTACTTAGTGTCTTCTGCGCTTGCGCGTGCGGGTTTAGAGAGACGAGGAGAAATAGTGCGGCTTGTTATGACGATGCGCGGTGGAGATAGACCGAAAGCAGCGCATGAAGAATTCCACGAAGTGAGCGTAATGCCTCGATCCATGTGGGAACCCTGGTTGGTTTTTCGCAAGCCGCTAGAGGGTAGGGTACAAGACAATCTTCGCAAGTGGGGAACGGGAGGGTTTCGGAGGCCGTCTGCGGACAAACCATTTGGAGATGTAATTCCTTCGGCCCCGACCCATAAGTCCGAAAGGACGCTGGCACCACATCCGAACTTAAAACCTCAACAGTTCCTGCGCGCCTTGGTTAGAGGAGTTCTTCCCCTTGGGGAAGGGATTGTCCTTGATCCATTTTGTGGGGCAGGCTCAACCCTTGCTGCGGCTGAGTCTGTAGGATATTCGAGCATCGGTCTTGAAAAGGACCCGCACTATTTTGAGATTGCCCGGAAGGGATTACCGCTTCTCATGGCTTACAAGAATGGCGCGAATCATCGGTTGATTTTGTAGATCCAGTTCCGTCTTAGTTTCTCGATGCCGGCCTTGTGAAGGGTTGCCGTTCGGGTCCCTAGCTCTCCTCGAGCGTTCTTTCGAAAGTCCTCCTTACTGACATGACCGAGATAGATCTCTGTGACCATCATTGGTCCCCTGTCTCTGGCTGGCTGCGTGTCATTGTCGACGTTATATACAAATACACACATCCATTGGTCGCGGGCGCCGTGAGTATCTACAGCGCCACCAGCTTTCCGAGTAGTCTTGATCTCGACTCCCTCAGAGCCCGCCTTCACCTTGTTATCGGAATAGACACCACTAACGACGAGATCGGGGTGGCCATTGTGGTACAGGTTGACGGTCAGTGTGCGGGAGTGCTTCGCAAGGCTGGCCGTGAGCATGTCAGAGAGAACCCCTGACATGATTGCGGGCCGGAGCATGTCGTCAAGGCGAAGCAATCCACGCTGTACCAACCCGCGGTTCACGTCGTAGAAGAAATCGTAGATATCTTGCACGGCCATTTCGAAATCCTTCAATCGAAGCTCGTAAGGGAGCCGCGCCTTCTTGTTAAAACATCGAGGGCCGACTTCATTTCGGACAATGGGCATAGCCTCGCGCTCCAAGCCTCCCAACAAAAATATTCGTAACTATCCACTCTTGTGAAAGTCGTGTCAAGCGTGTCTATGCCCCTGATGCGGGCTCCGTGCTATAGTGATGGCCTATGGCCAAGGGAAAAGACAACGGCGAGAAGGTCGTGGCCACCAACCGCAAGGCCTACTACGACTATCATATTGAAGAGAAGCTGGAGGCCGGGATCGTCCTCAGGGGGACCGAGGTCAAGTCCCTGCGCGAAGGGCGGGTCAACCTCCAGGAGAGCTACGCCAGCGTGGACAAGGGCGAGGTGGTGCTCCACCACTGTCATATCAGTCCATACAGCCACGGGAACATCATGAACCCCGACCCCCTGCGGCCGCGCAAGCTCCTGCTCCATCGTAAGGAGATCAGCCGGCTCCTGGGACAGACCCAGCAAAAAGGGCTAACCCTCATCCCGCTCCGCATCTATTTCACCCCGAACGGCCGGGCCAAGGTCGAGCTGGCCCTGGCCAAGGGCAAGAAGCAATATGACCGCCGGGAAGCCACCAAAGAGCGCGAGGCCGGACGCGAGGTGGAACGGGCCATGAAAGGCGCACGGCGCGACGAATAAGGAGTGCCACGGCTGTGCGCGCCGCCGAGTCGGTGAGGCGGCCGTTTCTTCGAGGGAACGCGAGTGACGCAGGGCGTGTGGGCAGACCGGGTTGCTTCCGCTCAAGGCCAGAGCCGCGTCGGGGCGGAGGCCAGGTGGGGTTTCGCCGCAGAAGACCCCTCCGGGCGCACCCAACTAAGCCGCTCCCTCTCGAATGCTGATGCGCGTTCCAGCAACCTGGCCTGCCATTGTAGAGAAGGGCTGGGGACATCCTCGAATCCTACGTGCCCATCCCGTCCACCCGGTCGGGAAAAGAGAGAGGGAGGAGAAGCCATGGAGGTTTGCAAGGTCGTACGGAAAAGCGGTCAGCTATGGGTGAGCCTTGGGCTTGGGATAGTCGCGCTCTTACTTACTGCCTGCCTCCCCTGGCAGTGGGACTATCTGAACGAGGCCACCGGCCGGGTGACACAGAAGGACGTGAAGGAACGGTTCGGCGCGCCGCTCCGGACCAAGGCCCTGGAGAATGAGGGCTCCTTGTGGGTCTATCGGTACGAGGTCAGGAGCTCACTGGTGGGCATGCGCGGCGACATGGTGGGCGGCGCCCCTTGCATTGAATATCTCCTGACGTTTGACGGCAAGAACGTCCTGACCTATTGGACGCGCCAGCCCTGCGGATTGGCGCACAAGGGGTGACGTGACGCATGGCTGACCAGGCAAACCGGCTCTCAACGAACGTGGTCGGCAATTTCTTTGTGGACGCGACCTGCATCAACTGCGATACCTGCCGGCAACTCGCACCCACAAGCTTTCGCAAAGAGGGGGAGCACTCGGCCGTCGTGCATCAGCCGGAAGGCGGCGCACAGCTCCACCAAGCCTATCAGGCGCTGCTCGCCTGCCCGGTCGGCTCCATTGAAACCGTCCGGAGCGAGAAGACGAGACTGCAGGCCGCCAGGGACAGTTTTCCCCTCCAGCTCGAAGGCGGCGTGTATTACAACGGGTTCAATTCAGAGAAGTCGTTCGGCGGGAACAGCTTCTTCATCCAGCACCACGATGGGAACTGGTTGATCGATTCGCCGCGCTATCTGAAGCAGCTCGTGGAGGCCTTCGAGCAGAAGGGCGGAATCACGTACATCTTCCTCACACACGAGGATGACGTCGCGGACTCCGCCAGGTACGCGAAGCAGTGCGCCGACGCGGACACCGTGCCTGACGCCGAGTGGATCATGGAGGGCCGCGAGACCGTGCAACTGCGCTCCGCAGTTCCAGGCCATCCCGGTCCCGGGCCACACGCCTGGCAGCATGGCGCTGCTGTACGATGCGCGGTTCCTTTTCAGCGGGGATCACCTCTAGTGGGACCCGGAAAGGCGGACGCTCGAATCGCCCCAGCGGCTGGTCTGGAGCAAGCCGCACCTTCTGCGCTCCATCGCCAAGCTTCTGGATCATCGGTTTGAATGGGTCATGGCGGGACACGGGGATCGCGTGCGGTTGCCCGCACCAGAAATGACGAGGCAGGTCAAAGGCTTGGTGCGGAGAAGACAAACCACGTGGCAGTAGTCACGGACCCTCCTTGTGGGCGGCTTCCCAACCCAACAAGACTTTCTTCCGCAGGCTCCCCCACCGATACTCTCCGAACGCACCCGTGCTGCGAATGATCCGGTGGCACGGAATGAGGTACGCCACGGGGTTCTTTCCCACAGCCGTGCCGACGGCGCGTGTCGAACCGGCCAACCCGGCGCGACGGGCTAGGTGTTGATAGGAAACCACATGCCCGGAAGGAATGCGGAGGAGCGCTTCCCACACCTTGATCTGAAAGGGCGTGCCTCGAACGACGAGCGGACAGGCTCCCTTCGATTCGGTTGACCGGGATGCGGGTCCGAATAGTCGTTGCACCATCGCGCCCGTTGCTGTTTGGTCTTGAACGAGCCTGGAATCAGGCCACGCGTCTTTCAAATCGTCGGCGTGTTCCCGCATCGCTCCCGGCTCGATGAAACGGAGCCCGCAAATTCCTCGTGGGGTCAGGGCAAGGAGACATTCCCCAAACGGAGTCGGGTGGACGCCGTATCGGATGGTCAGCGCGGCGCCCTGGGCTTTGATTTCACCAGGGGTCATGGCATAGAGCGTGACGGTGAGGTCGTGAAGACGAGCGCTGCCTGACAGCCCAAGGTCGTACGCGACGTCCAGGACGCTCCGGGATTCTTGGAGCAGGCGCCTGGCATAATCGGCCGTGAGAAATTGCAAGAACTTCTTCGGGCTGACTCCCGCCCAGCGGGAGAAGACACGTTGGAAGTGAAACTCGCTCATCCCGACGTAACGGGCCACATCCGCAAGGCTGGGTTGGCGCCGGACGTTGTCCTCAATGAAGCGAATGGCTTGCTCGATTCTGTGGTAGTCGCGGGTCCACATCTTCATGAAGTCGTTATACGGCACCGGAATGTCTGACGCCACCCGATTCTTGCTATTGGGGCGACCCTGGCAAACGCATTGCGGTTGCGGTATCATGAACGTGGACTCTTGAGAAGAAAGGGGGCGACCGGATTCGACGGGGATCAAGAGGTCAGCGGGGCATGCCGAGCTCTCGGGGACTCGTAAAACCTCCGGGGAACAAGCAACTGCCAATCAAGAACTGGCACTCGCAGCTTAACTAACTGCGACGTCCCTCCGCCTGAGGCCTGCGGGGGTGGAAGGGGCGCGATGCAGCAGGCTGGTCCAAAGCTGGTGCTCAGCGGCTGAGGACGAGAACACACTGGGCTAGCGGCTGT
>SCVQ01000363.1 GCA_004296865.1 Nitrospirota bacterium | reverse complement strand
TAATAGCGGCCATCCAGGTGGAGGAATCCACGTCGTTATAATTCTTCGCGAAGGTGGCATTGCCCTGACGATTATTCCGGATCAAATCATAGCGGTAGGTGAACAGCCACCCGGGCATCTTCGCTACTGGCAAAAGGGTCGGGTACCAATCGAGTTGGATGAAGGCGCCGTTCCAGGAGGCATCCTGCGCAGTAGCGATTCCCTGAGAGGCAAACAGATTTTTGCTGTCTGTTGCATGCATCCAGGCTCCGAAGAGATTCCATTGACCGTCAAACGTGGTGCTGAGATCCACCCCCATCCGACTGAATGGTTGACCGTCAGCCCCGACTGCCGCACAGGTGGGACAGAGGGAATTGACCCTCGTGGGCGCTGATCCGTAGGCTCCAAAGAGGCCAATCCGATGACCCGTCACAATCCCGTAGCCTCCAAACGATTGGGTGACATGCCCGTAGAAATTGAACCCGCGTCCCCCGGTTCCACAGGTCGTCCCTGCCGGGCATCCGGTGAGCGGGCCAGTCTGGTTGCTGTTCGACAACACATTCAGTGAATAGCGGAAGAAGCCGTTGCCTGCAGTCGGCTTAATCCCAGCCACCTCGGCGCCTGGCTGATTGTCTCCGATTGCGAAGGTGTTGGGATTGGCGTAGGTCGAGTACTGGCTGGCCGTCAGATTACTCAGGACCGCTGAATAGGGCGTTCCCGCTTGGTAGTGGTACATGACAAATTTTGTGTTGAGAGTCTGACTTCGCTTCTCGCTGAAGGGGACATCCAATTCATACTTTCCGACCTTCAAGTTCAGTAGATAGCTGCTGCTGCCGACTCCCAGAAATCGTTCCAGGTTATTGAGTCGGACAAACGCGGATTCCAGGTCTCCCTGTCCTGCCGTGGACCCTGCCCCAAAGCCGGCACTCCTCAGGCCGGGGGTATACACGACGCCAAAACTGATATTCCTATGGAGGAGACCATAACTGAGAATATCCAGACCGGTAAACCCGAAACTGCCGGTGCTGATGCCGCTCCCACCCACACGCAAACTGGCCAGTTGATACCCGACGGTGGTTCGGAATGAAACGGGCCAGAAGCCCATCGTGATGCCTTCGAAGGTGGGCAGGTCTTGGTCCGCTCCCAATTGATACCCGTGATCCCGGAAGAGATTGCCGAAGTCGTTGAGTTTGGGAAAGCCCGGCACATGGCAGACATTGCAGGCAAACCCATACTTGCGTGCGAAGGCTGGAATGGCCGCGGCATCCTGTGCTTGATAACTCAACTCAGAGCTGATGAAGGCAATGAGTCCAAAGACCAAAAGAAGGAGGCTCCGCCGCCTCAGTTGTTGGAGGAACATCTGCTCAGGTCTCCTTTTGAATGAAGGTCATGGAGTGCGCTGGCTGAGTCTGGCTTACGCAGGTTTTTTGCAGAAGCTCCGCACGTAGGCGACGATCTTCCAAGCCTCGTCCTCGGTGAGAATGCCCGGCACCAGCGGAACCATTCCGGTCCCAGGGCTCCCGTGCTTGATGACCCAAAAGAGCTCGCCATCTTTCCGTGCTTGCTGAACCGTACAGTCTGTGAAATCGCGGGGGGGATGAGGGTTGTGCAGATGCGCCGCCGGCCCGTCTCCTTTCCCGCTGAGCCCGTGGCACAAGGCGCAGGCGCCTTTTCCCTCGTACAGTTGCTTGCCTTCGATCACAATAGCGGGTGGTGCAGTCTGCGCATCCCCGTAGGGAGCGGTAAGCCGGCTGGCCTGTTCCATCTGGGGTTCCGGCACACGCGGCTGAAGAGGATGCCGCTCGACGCATGATAAGCTCGCAACTAGAATCACCAGTAGTGATGCCCAACTAGGAATCTTGCTACCGTTCATAAAGCCTCCCAGAGAAATATCCAAGACATCAGAGACTGGGCGTGCCAAATGGTTCACAACATTTCTTATTGGAACTAGGCCGTGGGCACCTCAAGCACGTACAGCTCGCCCTTCAATCGCTCATGCTTATGAAGATCGCAATGGAATGGAATGCTGCCGGGCCGTTCGGCCTCGATCCGGATGATCAATGTCTTGCCCGGATTCACGTAGAATCCGTCTACCCCTTTTCCATACGTCATGATCTGGTCATCTTCTCCAGAGACGATGAGGCCCAATAGACTCTCAGAGGCAAACCCGTGGCGGACAGGATCATGATTGCGCACGATGAGCTCGATGGTCTGCCCGACTTGGATGGGGACAGACTTCTCTAGGAAAAATGTCCCATCCTGGATGAGGATCTCGATCCGCTGTTGCTGGATCGGCTGGGGCTGGGATGACGCATCTCCTGCACCCGCAGCCAGTGCGGTCAACAGCAGTGTGATCACGCTCACACGCGTACGAACTCGGCTTAGATGGCTTGCCATGTTGCACCTCGTTTCCCGGAGATTGTGCAGAATCATTGATTTTGCGAAGTCATGGTACGGGGCAATGGGGATCTCGAACACCGTTTGCAACAGGCTCAAGCTATCTCTATAAACTGCAACAGCTCTGCGGCGGACCGACCCAGTGAATCAGCCACTGCCATAACTCCTCCTGTTGGATCGGTTTGTAAAGCTCTGACTCCGTCCGCTGATCCTTC
>SCVQ01000362.1 GCA_004296865.1 Nitrospirota bacterium | reverse complement strand
GCTCTTCCGATCTGTTCAGCGGGGTATGTTTGACAGGGGCCACTCCTTTTTGGATCGCAGCTTTGACCAGCCAGACGAATCCAATAATGACCAGCAGGAGGTCATCAAACCTGAAGGTCGTGCCGCGTCCGATTGTCGTGTCAGCCATCGCCCCGCCTCCAAACATGATTTCCGGACCGAGGAGCATGGAGAAGACGAGCAGGTAGAGGCTAATGGTGGTGGAGAGAAACGCCGCAACCAACAAGGCACAAGCCGCAACGATCCCCAGGAGGACCATGGACTGGCCGGCATTCACGCCCAGGGAAAATACGACCGCCAGCAGGACGAGCAGAAACAACTGGAGAGGTCCGATCTGCAGTTTGCCCATGGTCAGCAGTGCCTCGTCATCTCCGGCAATGAGCCGCTTGAGGCGACATCGGATTGCGAGCCGGTCCCGATGGCTATTTGTACCGGTACCGATACATCTCGTAATCGGGGGTCAACTCCGCGCTGACGTTGCTCAAGACAATCCCGAGCAACGTCGCATGGGCGCTTTCCAGCAGCGACTTGGCCCGCTTGAGCGCGTTGCGCCCGACCCTGCCGACCTGATAGACCATCACGACGCCGTCCACCTTTGAGCCCAGGGTGACTCCGTCGGTCACCGGCAGAATCGGCGGACAATCGAAGATCGTGACGTCGTATTCCTTCCTCACCGTCTCGATCAATTCCTTGAGGCGCGGCGAGTTCATGAATTCGGCCGGATTCTCCGGCCGCCGGCCTGACGGCAGGACGTTCAGATTGTCGAGGCCTGGCGCATTGATCACCGGATCCACTCCTAATTTACCCAGTATCAAATCCGTCACGGTCCGAATCGCTTCGGTATAGGGCACGGTGCCCAGCAGCACTTCGCTGAGACCGGGGGTCTGCTCCAATCCCAGTCGTTCGTGAATGCTCGGCTTTCGAAGATCGCCATCCACAAGCAGCACGCGCTTCCCGTCCTGCGCCAGCGCAATGGCCAGGTTGACCGCGCTGGTGGACTTCCCTTCCTGCGCACCGGCGCTGACGAACGCCAGGACCCGCTGCCCTTGCGCCAGGCCGGTAAACTGGATGTTGGTGCGCAACGACCGATACCCCTCCGCCAAGGGGGATTGCGGATCGAACAGACTGACGAGGTGGCAGTACAAGTCCATCGTCTCGGGCGCCAGTTTTCCCTTGAACCCCTGCTGGATTGCCCGCTCGGTCTCCTTCCGATCGACGCGGGGAATCACGCCCAGCACCGGCACCTTGAGATAAGACTCGACCTCCTCGATCGTCCCGATGGACGTATCGAAGGATTCTTTCAGAAACGCCGCCACGAGGCCCACCATGGCGCCCATCAACAACCCCAGAAACGCATTCAGGGGGAGGTTGGGCGCATTGATCGGCCTTGTCGGCTCGACCGCCGGCTCGATGATCGAGACCTCTTCGATCCGCTCCGCCCCCTTGATCATGAATTCCTGATGTTTGGCCTTCAGAGCGGCGTACAAGTTGCTGTTGACCAGAACATCCCGTTCCAGCCTCGACAACCGGATCGCCGCCTGCGGGAGACTCAGGTAGCGATCCTTATACCGGCCGATGGACTCCTGGATCGCACGTTCTCGCTCCGAGAACGTGCCGAGCTTGCCCTCGAGTTCCCGGATCATTTCCTCCTTGACGTTCTTGATCTTGCGGTCCAACTCCTTGACCAGGGCATGTTCGGGTGTATAGTTGATCAATAAATTATTACGCTCCTGCGTCAGATCCACCATCCGCTTGTTCAACGTGCTGATCAGCGCCTCGACCTCATCGGAGTAGACCCGGTTGGAAGTCGTTCCAATCTCCCCGCCTTTTTTCAGCGACTCAAGTTGATTGGCCACTTCTTTTTTAACCCGGAGCAGCTTCTCCTGCTGCGCCTCCAGCTGCTGGTACTGTACAAGTGCCTCCCTGGCCTCTTCCGTGACGAAGACCTGCCCCTCTTGTTCCTTAAAGGACGTCAGCGCCTGCTCGGACTCGCGAAGGCTGACTTCCAATGCCTGGAGTTGCCCCTCCACAAACCGCCTGGCCTCGATCACTTGCCGATTCCGGTTGTAGATATTTTCATCTCGATAGGCCTCGGCGGTCAGTGTCGCATACCGCTCGGCCTTCTTGGAATCATCGGCAGTCGCCGCGATCTTAATGATGTTGGTGGTTCCTTCCTGCGTCGCCTCGATCGTGCTTTGGAGACCATAAATGACGCTCAGGAATTCAGGAGACTGCCGCACGCTTTTCACATCGAGTGCCTTATCGATATCTTGCTCCTCGAGGTTCTGCGCGATGAGCCCCAACTGCTTGGCGACCCGCTCCATCACCGGGAAACTGCGGATCACCTCGGCCTGCGTGGCGATGTCGCTGCCTTCCGAAACAGAGACCGTTTCTTGAAGCAAACCGGTGGCCGTCGTGGATCGTTCATACCGAACGCGCGACGAGGCCTTAAAGGTGGGCTCAGGTCCGACCAGATAGGGCATGACCGTCGTAAAAACGGAGACCAGCACCGTGGTGAAGAGAATGATCGCTTTCCGCTTCTTGACGATCAGCCAAAAATCAACGAGGTTGAGATCGTATTGGGCCATCTCAAGACCGTGAAGCGTGAAGCGTGAGGCGTGAAGCGTGCCGCTGGCCTGCGGCTTCGATCGCCTCTTGGAGCAGGCGATCGAACAGGGGTTTCACGTAGACCTGCAGGCCTGGATGCCGGCGCAGGATGTGGGCCACCCTCTCCCCATGCCGCACATAGAGATCGGCGAACATCCGGCCATACCAGCGCTCGGAGAAGGGGCCCCAAATGTACCAACGCAAGACCGGCACCTGCCAGGCATGGTCGCCATAGAGAGCGCGTGCGATCCAGCAAACTGGAACCGTTGCCTGAGTGGTTGTCGGCTCCGGCGTGGCAAAAAGCACCTGGAGGCTCTTGCCGATGAAGACCGTATTGGTAGTCAAGAGCAAGGATTGCAAGATCGGCATGAAGGCCTTGGTATAGTAATGGTTCCAGTCGCCGATCTTATCCCTGGGGACAAAAATCACATCGTTGTCATTCAGCGGAATATCCCCGCTCAGATCCCCTTCCTTCAAAAATCGCTCCACATTGGCCACCCGAATCACGAGATCGGAAGAGAGTCG
>SCVQ01000361.1 GCA_004296865.1 Nitrospirota bacterium | reverse complement strand
GTGATGGAGTGGGCGCCGGAGGCGTCCTGCAGGCGTCGTTTGTGCCAGAGACTGCGGGTTTCCAGCAACAGCTCCTTGATGCCGTCCACCGAGAGGTGGCGGTCCGAACGCAGTTCGGCGCGCCGCCGTTCGTAGAGTTCCGTCAAGAACGGCAACTCACCCAGCACAAAATACAACGTGGAGGCTGAAGCCGGATGGACGGAGGGGCGGCTGTGAATCGGCTCGGGCCCTGTATAGGCTTGTCGCTCCCGGTAGGCTTCCCTCAGCCAGGGCCAGTCCGGCAGGTGACAGAGGCAGAGGATGGATTGGTAATCCAGTTCCAGTTCGTGGAGGCGGAAAGCCATCCACGCGAGACGATGCCATTGCTGACTGTGGCGGGCTGGAATAGGGAGGGCGGGAATCAGTGCGGATGCGAAGGAGGCCAGCGAGACGCGTTTGAGCGCATAGGGGTCTGGGGCGGAAAAGGGTGTGGGCTCGAAGACGGTCACCTCCCGATCGATGTAGGCGCGTGCGATGCCTTCGCCCATTGCGACCCGCACTCCCATGATGATCGCCTGGCAGGGGTCCACCGGCACGAAGCTCACGGCCGGCCGGCCGTCTCCGTCGGGCTCCGGCAGGACCACCAGATTGATGCGTGGCAGGGCTTGGACGGCTTGCTCCACGGCCTCTTCGACGGAAGGCGGCAGCGGGACCGCCAGGCAATCAAAACGCCGTCCGATCAGAGTTTCGCGAACCTCTTGGGCCAAGTCTCCGCTGGCGTGGAGGATCGGCAGCACCTCGATGCGAGGCGAGAGGCGGAGGATCGTGTCGGCGGTCTTCGTCATAAAGTCGCAAAGTCGGAAAGTCATCAAGTCGACCGCCGCCGGGACTTTACGACGTGAAGACTTTCACGCGTTCGGACTGTGGTTTATCGTTCCGGATGCAGTGGGTCGTCCCCTTCGAAAAAGAAGTCCCCCAGTCCCTGGGGCAGCGGCTGGTCGCCCAGCGCGCGTGTTCTGCGGCGGGCCATGCCTTCCAGGTCCAGCGCGTCTTCTCCCAGGACTTTGATCAAGGCTTCGCGCCAAGCCTCGTCCTTCGAGAGCGGGTGGCTCGGGTCCTGGGCCAGTCGCTTCAGCGCGTATTGGAGGAGATGGATGCCGTCCCGAACCGAAAATTCAAGGTTCATCTGATGCGCGTTTTGCAGAAAGTCCACGGTCAAGGCCAACAAGTCCGCCTGGGCGAAGGGGATGTGATAGCGCATGATGGCCAACTCGTCGTCCCGTTGCGGAAATCCCATGGCCAGCGTGGGCTGGAGGCGGGACAGGATGTAATCCGGGACTTCGTAGGTGGAGGCATCCTCGTTCATGGTGACGCAGCAGCGGAACTCGGGGTGCGCCTTGATGAGCAGACCCGCCACGATCGACTCGACGCAGCGCCGATGGTCGAGCAGCGGGGCGAGGGAGGCCCAGCTTTTTTCATTCATGCGGTTGCCCTCGTCCAGCACGCAGACACTGCCGGTCAACATGGCGGTGACGAGGGGGGAGGCGTGGTAGGCGATCGTGCCCGATTCGGCCAGGACCGGCGTGACCAGGAGGTCTTCCGGCCGGGTGTCTGCCGTACATTGAAAAATGTAGATGTCCTGCTTGCGTTCGCGTGCCCCCGCCATGGCCAGGGTGGTTTTGCCGATGCCGGGATGGCCGGTGATGCGGGGCGAGAGCGGCAGGTCTTTCGCGTCGATCACGAGCCAGCAGGC
>SCVQ01000360.1 GCA_004296865.1 Nitrospirota bacterium | reverse complement strand
ATCACGAGCGCCCCAAGATTGAACCACTGGTTCAGGACCTCGCGCCGCACGGTCACCGAGCGGATCTGGCCGAGCGGGATATCACGGACCTTCCCGGCCCCCAGGCCGGATGTGATGCGGATTCGCTCCGTGCTGATTCGGTAGAACGCGGCATAGTGGAAGAAGGCGGCGATCGAAACGAAGAAGCCGATCGCAAGGAGGTACAGACCGGCGGTCACCCATTCCTCAGACCGGACAGCCAAGGCGGCACGGAGGGACGCCGCACCCATGAAGAGGAACAGCACGGCGTGGTCCGCCCAGGACGGATGTCCTTCCCAGAGCACTCGTTCAGGGGATGGAAACGATGCGATAGCCATAGACTACAGCTTTCAGTCGTCAGCAGTCAGCCAGAAGGTTGTTGTTGCTGAAAGCTGAGCGCTGATGGCTTCCCTGCTACTCAACGACGATGACGGCTCGCATCTCGTGGCCCGGCATGTCGCAAAAGTACGGGTAGGCGCCGGGGCGTTCGAGCACGAATCGGAACTCCGCCCGGCCTCCCGACGGAATGATTACCCGCTTGAACCCATTCTCTCCGAACTCCGGCGCGCCGTTTCCACCGACGTTCAGATGGACGCCCGTGAACAACCCGACCGGCACGAAGGCGTGCAACTCGGCATCCTGGTTCTCAAAGACCAACTGCGTTTTCCGTCCGGCGTGGAGGGTCACCGTGGCCGGCTCAAAGGTCCGGCTATGGATCGTTACGAGGATGTGCTCTTCAGGGTCGGTATTGGATGGGGCCAGCGTCGAGGTCGCAGCGGCAGGCAGGACGCCTGACAGGGAGAGAACCAGCGCGGTCACGAACCCAGCGAGTGGCGGAACCCGGAGTCGTTGCATAGAGACCTCGTGGAATGTGTCGTGCCGCGCGCGGCGCTCCTGGTGCGACCGGTCACGGAGCGGTCTTGTTGCGTTACCCATGAGAGGCCCGGTTTTCCGAAAAGGATTCCACCAGGACGGTCACGACCGGCCGGCGGCTCTCAGTATCTGGCTGCGGAGCCTGGCCTTGGCGGTGGCGGGCAGCGGAGGGGCATCGACGTGACGGCAGAGGTCGATCGTCCGGCGGAGCGAGTTGACGAAGACCTCGCAGTTGGGACAAGCCCCAAGGTGCTTTCGGATTTCCTCGCAGACGCCGGGGGCGAGTTCGTCGTCGAGGTAGGCGGACAGGCGGCGCAGGATCTTCAGGCAGTGGCCCTTTGAATGTCCGTGCCGGGCAAGACGGAACGGCGTCGGTTTGCGGCTGGTCTTCATCGTGCGCCTCATGGTGCTCATTCAATCACGCGGCAGGGGCGGAATCAACCCGCGTGCGAGAGCCTCGTCGGTCTGGTCGAACCGGTGGATTGTCCGAGTCCCCGCGCGCTGAGTTCCTTTCTGACGAACAGCCGGGCCCGGTGGAGGCGGGATTTCACGGCCCGTTCGTTGAGGCCCATGATGGTCCCCACCTCCTTGGCGGACATGCCTTCCATGTCCCGCAACACCAAGACCAGGCGATATTTTTCGGGGAGCTTCCGAATCGCCTGCTGGAGCGCCCCCCGCAGTTCTTTGTTTGCCAGCGCTTCCTCCGGCGTCAAGCCTTCCGCCGGAATCTGCAGCCGGAACTCGCCTTCGGACGTGGGGATGAACTCGTCCAGCGACAGTTCCCGCTCCGGTTCCCCCTTGCGCTTGCGTCGCATGCGGATGCAGGCCCGCGAGGCGATGGTGTACAGCCAGGTGGATGGCTGTGCGTCGCCGCGAAAGTGTTTGAGTCCGCGATAGGCGTTGAGGAAGGTGTCCTGGACGAGGTCTTTGGCGTCATCCACCTGGCCGCAGAGACGTTGGGCAAAGCGGAAGATGCGGTCGACGTGATCGTGGTACAGCCGATCGAACACCGCCGTGTCAGGCCCTTCGTTCGAGGCCGTCCCGGCTGTGGAGTCACGCCGCTGTGGTCTCTGCGTGTGAGTGTTCATGCGGGTGAGGTCGGAGTGTACGGACCGTCCGACGAGGTGTCAAGGTGCGGGACCATCCTTCCTGCGTCTTGCACGTGCCTCGGCCCTCAGCCGTCGGTTGGAGTCGGCGCATGGCACTGGAGGCAATCGGCGAACTCCCCCGGCCGATGCGCGCCGCGGCCTTTTAGGACGAGATGCCTGACGGCCTCGGTGTCCAGCAACAGGGTGGGATGCCCGGGCCCGGACCCGAAGGCGTGGCAGTTCGTGCAGGACGTGGTTCCCGTCGCAAGGAAAATGTACTCGCCGTGCGGGTTGCCGGTTTCCCCGATGGTGATCTGCCCGAGGGTGCCCCGGTGCTCCCTGTGACAATCCAGGCAGGACCGGCCGTCGCGAATTTTGTCTTGATGGAATGCATTGACCGTCGCCTCGGAGATGTCGGCGAACCATTGCGGAGAATGGCAGCCCACGCACTTCCTTGTCGTCACCCCTCGAAAGGGCTCATGGCAATGAGTGCATCTGGCGACGTCGGCATGGTATTGGCTCA
>SCVQ01000359.1 GCA_004296865.1 Nitrospirota bacterium | reverse complement strand
CATTGCCGATGGCAAACCGGTCCGGCGAAAGATGCCACCGCTTCGCAAGGGCCTGTCGAAGGGCCACGCAGTCTGGGTCGGGGTAGTGGAGGACGTGCGCCAGTCCCGCTTCGATCGCCCGCATGGCCTTCGGCGAGGGGCCGAGCGGGTTGATGCTGGCGCTGAAGTCCACGAGCTGATCCAGCCGACGGCCGCTCTCGCGAGCCGCCGCGTAGATGTCGCCGCCATGTTTGTGGGGCGTCTTCACAGGAGACGAAGGACCGCCGCCAGCCCCGCGGCCAGCAGCACGGACAGGGTCATAAGCCACAGGGCCGATCTGATATGGTGAGCGTCCAGCGGAGCGCCCGGATCGCCAAGGGGCGGCCGCGCAGAGGGCACCCCGGCGTAGACATTCGTTCCGCCAAGCTGCACACCGAGAACCCCGGCCATGGCAGCCTCGGGCCTCCCACTGTTGGGACTCGGGTGTTTCTTCCCATCGCGAACAAAAATCCGCCAGGCACGCCGGATCGTATCGGCATTCCGGAAGATGAGCCCTCCCGCCAGAACGAGCAAGACAGCCGTCACGCGGGCAGGAATCCAGTTGGCCCCATCATCACACTTCGCCGAGGCCCAGCCAAAGTACCGGTGTTTCCGATCCCGGTGCCCTACCATGGAATCCAAGGTGTTGACGGCTTTATAGGCCAGCGCCAAGGGAGCCCCTCCAATGACCATGTAGAAGAGCGGCGCAATGACGCCATCGGACGTACTTTCAGCAACGGTCTCGACGGTCGCCCTGGCGACGTCCGATTCGGAAAGCTCGGCCGTGTCGCGCCCAACGATCCGCGAGACCGCTTCCCTCGCCCCCTGCAACCGGCCCGCCTCGAGCGCACGGACCACGGAGAGGGCGTGATCGGCCAAATCCCGCGCCGCCAACGTGGTACAAGCCAGCACCACTTCGACTCCCCTCCCAAAGACCCAATGGACCCTGCCGGCCATCTCAATCGCCAGCCACCCGACGGCATAAGCCAGGACCGGCAATCCGACTGCCAGCACGATCCCCGCCACCCGCTCGCCGGCCGGGCTGCGCAACACCGGTCTGATCCTCTCGTCGCACCAGGCAATCGCCCACCCCATCAGTCGCACCGGGTGAGGAAGCCAGCGCGGGTCTCCCAAGACCGCATCCAGCAGACAGGCCAGCAGGATCTCCCCCGACGTCATCGCAAACCAACGAGGACCGGGCCTGCAAGTAGAAAAAGGACCTCGGCGATTTCGTTGGTGGCGCCCAACGTATCGCCGGTGACTCCGCCGAACATGCGTCGCGAGAAGGCCGTGCAGATACGGGCCACAGAGACCGCGCCGACGAGGCTCGTCAGAGCCCCGAGAGGGCCCAGGGACCAGACCAGCACCACGGCCAGCAGCAGAGTCGCCCCCAATACGTGCTGCAACGAGAGGTGCGCGAGAAACGGCTGGGCGAGGCCCCCTTCGCTCCTCGCATAGGGAACAGCCACAGCCCCGACGACCATCGTCCACCGTCCGACCGCCGGCATGGCGATCAACATGACCAGCCGTCCGTCATCAGGCAGGTCCATGACACCCGCATAGCGAAGCCCCAGAGCCAGCACCAACCCTGTGGCCCCAATCGCCCCGATGCGCCCGTCGCGCATAATCGCCAGTCTCTCCGACGGACTGCGCCCCCCCGCCAACCCGTCCAAGGAATCGGCCAGCCCATCCTGATGCAGCCCCCTGGTCAAGACGACCAACGCCAGGATGAGGAGCCAAGCCACGACCCCGTCGGAGAGGAACCGTGAGAGCAGGAGGTCGCTTGCGCCCAGCGCCAAGCCCAGGATCAACCCGACAAGCGGATACCAGCCCATCGAGGCGGCCAATTCCAGCGGCCCAGGATTGTGACAGTGGCGGCTGAGCGGGACGGCGGTCAGGAACTGCCACGCAATGAGGAACGGCTTTAAGGCCCGGCTCATCACGAGGACCGTTCCGAGACGCCGGCTTCACCGAAGGTCGCCATCTGGGTCAGAATCTTGATGCCGGCCTGGACCAAGCTGATCCCCAGACAGGCGCCGGTGCCCTCTCCAAGCCGGAGATCCAGATCGAGCAACGGTTTCAGCCCCAGCCGGTCGAGTACGGCCTGGTGTCCTCGCTCGACCGACCGGTGCGACGCCACCATGTAATCGCAGCAAGACGGCTGAAGCCCCGACGCAATCAATGCGGCGGCGCCGGCGATGAATCCGTCCAGGACCACGGGGACTCGATGGGCCGCCGCACCCAGGATCAACCCGGCAAGACCGGCGATTTCCAAGCCCCCGACCTTTGCCAGCACATCAAGAGGATCGTTGGGGTCGGGACGGTGGAGCGCCAAGGCCGCTTCGATCACCGCCACTTTCCGCACATAGCCTTCTTCGTCGATCCCCGTTCCACGGCCGGTCACGAGCGCCACCGGCTGTCCCGTCATCACCGATGTGATCGCCGCACTGGGCGTCGTATTGCCGATCCCCATGTCGCCGGTCCCGACCAGACCGATCCCTCGTTGCACCGCCTCGGCGGCCAATTCAACGCCCACCATCAGAGCCCGCGTCGCCTCCGCTCGGCTCATCGCCGGTTCGGCCAGAAAATTTTTTGTGCCAAGCGCGATCTTTTTCGAGATCAGCCCGGTCAGAGCCCCGAACTCATGCGCCACGCCGATGTCCACCACCAGCACCTCGGCACCGACATGGGAGGCCAGCACATTGACCGCCGCGCCGCCCCTCAGAAAGTTCAACACCATCTGCGCGGTGACAGCGCTGGGATAGGCGCTGACCCCTTCGGTCGCCACACCATGATCGGCTGCGAAGGTGAAGATCGCCGCCTTCGGGACTTTGGGACGTTCCTCCCCGGTCATCGCCACATAGCGGGCAGCCAATTCTTCCAGCCGCCCCAAACTCCCGACCGGCTTGGTGAGCCGGTCCAGCCGCGCCTGCGCCACCTTCATCCGTGCGCGATCGGCAGGCCGAATCTTTTCGATCGTCTCGTCCAACGTCAGCACGTGTCCCCCGTCATCGACGATGCCCTCCGGATCATTTCACCTGAACAGGCAACCCGCTCAGGATGAAATAGACCTCATCGGCCTCAGCCGCAATTTGTTGGTTCACTTGTCCGGCCAGGTCCCTGAATTGCCGGGTGGACGCGTCCAGCGGCACCAGTCCAAGGCCAAGCTCGTTGGTCACGATCACAACCCTGGCGGCAGTGGCCTTGATCGCGCGGAGCAACGTGGAGACCCGCTCGGGAACCAGAGGTTCAGGCACCCCCTGCTCACGCAGATTGCTCAACCAGAGCGTCAGGCAGTCCACCACGATCGTGCGGTACGCTCGGCCCTGCCGGTCGAACCACCCGGCCAAATCGACCGGCACTTCTTCCGTCTTCCACTCCGAGCCTCGCGACGCTTGATGGCGCGCAATGCGGACGGTCATTTCTTCGTCGAGGGCTTGGCCTGTAGCCACAAAGGCCCGCGCGCCCCCCCTCGCCACGCCCCGTCCAGCCATGTCCAAGGCCGCCGCGCTCTTGCCTGACGAAGCTCCCCCGATTACAAGGATCAGCCGTCCGCCCCGAGCGCGCGACGCATGACGTGTGACGCGTGACAGAATCGTTCGGGGCTTCGCTCTCTTCCCCACACCCATCACGCGTCACCCGTCACGGCCTTCACGCCTCGCTCGATAATGGCGTCGATCGCGGGGAGATCGATGTGCGCTTGAAGGAAATCGGCCAGCCGGTCCAACTCCTGGTCAAGCGACGACTCGTGCATCGGTTCCAACGGAGACCAGCCTCGAGCGGTCCGCAGCCGGTTCAAGAACAGGCGACGAAACGAAGGCGCGTCAAAGAGCCCGTGCACATAGGTGCCGAACACCCGCCCATCGCCGGACACCGCCCCGTCCTTCCGCTTGCCCGACTCGCCGGCCGTCTGGACTTCCAGCAAAGGGACCGCGCCGGTCCCCAGGTTGGTCCTCCCCATGTGCACTTCGTAGCCCTCGACCGGACAACCGGTTTCCAAATGCACACCGGTCACCCCAACCGTGATTTTTTTCGACGCAAAGCTGGTGACCACATCGAGCAACCCCAACCCGTCCAACTCGGGCGCCCCGGACTCGACGCCTTCTGGGTCCAGAATCTTCTTGCCCAGCACCTGAAATCCTCCGCACAACCCGATCACCGTCCCCCCGCCGGCCAAGACGCGCCTGGCGACCTGATCAAGCCCCTTGGCCTTGATGAACCGCAGCGCCTCGGCCGTATTCTTGGTCCCCGGAAAAATCAACGCATCAAAAGACTGGCTGGTCGCCTCAGTCACCCGGACCAACTGCACGTCCGGCTCGCGGCG
>SCVQ01000358.1 GCA_004296865.1 Nitrospirota bacterium | reverse complement strand
CGACGCAGGCCTTGGTGTTGCTGGATGAGCCGGTGACGTCGACCGATCCGGCCGAGGGGGCGGCGCTGGCCGAGGCGCTGCTGCTCCGTTTGGCCGCGCTCGGCATGAAGGTGGTGGCGACCACCCACTACAACTCGCTCAAGGCTCTGGCCCAGACGACGCCGGGGTTCATGAACGCCAGCGTTGAGTTCGATGTGAGCCGGCTTGCGCCGACCTATCGGCTGATCATGAATTTGCCTGGCGGGTCTTCCGCGATCGATATTGCCGGCCGCTTGGGCCTGGATGAAGGGATTTTGGAAGATGCCCTCCGGTTGTTGCGCCGCGAAGATCGCGTGCTGGAGCAGATGCTGGGGGACCTGCAGGAGAAGCAGCGGCGCGTGAACGAAGACACGGAACGGATTGCGGCGCTGAAGATCGAAGCCGAACGGTCGGCCAAGGAGGTGGCGGAGATCGAGGAGCGGTTACGTCTCTCTGAGCGCGAGGAACGCAAGAACGCGAAGAAGCGGTTGACCGACGACCTCTTGCAGGCCCGCGCCCAAGTCCAGGCCGTCGTCGAGGGGCTGAAAGGCGAGCGCCCCACGCCGAAGGCGAAGGAAGCCAAGCAGCGGCTGGCCGAGATCGAGGCTCAGGCCCGTGAACGACTCGTCAAGCCGAGCGAGACCGTGCCGGTCGAGCAACTGGCGGCCGGGGATCGCGTCGAGATCCTCGGCCTTGGCTCGGTCGGCATACTGCTGGAAGCGCCGCAGGGGAAGAAGCGGGTGCGGATTCGTGTGGGTGAGACCGACATGTCGGTGGCCGTGTCGGGGCTGGCCGGGTTGAGCGAGGCCGGCGCGGAGCCAGTGCCCGGAGCGCTGCGGCCTCAGCCGGAGCATGTAAGGCGACCGGCGGGGGCTGACGACCGGGGGGCTTCCACGGTGTTGGATGTCCGAGGCAAGACCGCCGATGAAGCGTTGGAGCTGACGGTTGCGGCGCTGGATCAGTCTGCGCTGAGCGACGCTCCCTTTCTGCGGATCATCCACGGCCATGGCACAGGCCGGCTCAAGGCGGTGCTCAGGGACTATCTGAAAGGCTCCCCCTACGTGAGCGCGTTTCGAGCCGGAGAACGGGCGGAGGGGGGGGATGGCGTGACGATCGTCGAACTGAGATAAGTACCCGTTGCGGTTATCCCCTCCGAGCGAATTCGACCCCGACCAGGGCCGTTGTTCCGCCGAGGATCATCTGGAGCGTCACCGGCTCATCGAGAAAGAGGTAGGCCAGCAGGATGCCGAACACAGGGGTGAGATTATGGAACGCGCCAACCGTGGTCGGCGTCAGAAATTTGAGGGAGAGGTTTCGTAAGAGGAAGACGGCCGCTGTGGCGATCCCGATGTATGCGATCCAGGGGCTGTTTGCGCGAGTCATGTGGAGGCTGTAGGGGACCGACCAGACCATGCCCCCGAGCAGTAAAAAGAGCAACCCGCTTCCGAACATGACCATTGTGGTGATGGCGGCTCCATAACGTTTCACGATGCCGGAACTGAGCACAATAGTAGCCGACGCCGAGATCGTGAACAGGAGGACGAGCGCATCGCCGAATCCCATCGTCAGATCATGAAACCCCTCAGGAAGAGCGAGGACGCAGCCGGCTACCGAGAGCAGGATGCCTGTTATCTTCAGGCCGCTCAGCCGGTCTTTCTTCATCAAAAAACTGAACAGGGCCGTAAATGACGGGTGGAGACTGTAGATCAGGCTGTAGTGGGTGACATTGATATAGAGAAGGGCCCAACCAGCCAGCCCGTAGGCCAGCCCGACGCCAAGAATCCCCAGCAAGGTCAACCGGACAACGTCCATCCACCTGAAATTCAGCAACTCCTTCCAGGACCCCGCCACAGTTACCAGGAACAGGCATGCAAAGGCGATGAAGATTCTGAGCGAGACCACTTCGAAGGGAGACATGTCCCTGTGACGAACAACCTCCTTCATGACAGGGGTGACGGTGCTGAGCATCAGGACCGCCGAGGTCAGGTAGAGCAGGGGGACCGCGTCATGGTGACTTTCCGTGTGGCTCGTTAGCATGTCAGCGCTCCTGGCTGGTCAAAGGGCGGTCAAGCTAATGGCGGCATGTTGGGCGAGGAACTGTGCGATCCATGTCCGGTGTTCGGGAGAGATGGCGGTAATGCGTCCCCCCAGGATGGGAGGAGCGGCGTGGGTGACCAGGACGGTGCAGCGGATGGGACACTGGCTGGTGAGTTGGAATTCCAGCTCAATCGCCTCTCCACAGGTGACGAGCAGATCGGTACTTAAGCCGATGCCATAGGGGGTGAGTTGGGTAATCTGGCATGCAGCGGTGTCCGTGCCCCTGCGGAGTTGCCCGGTCCGTTCGATGCTGATCCGGAAAAATTCTCGCTGGTATTTCATCGCGCGCCCGGCATGATCTGCATTGTCGGCAGGGTGCCGATGCTCTCCCACCGTTTTCTCTGGAACCCCTTACGGCTGTATGACGCAAAACTCCTGCGACTGCCCTTTGAGTTTTCCGATTCCCCCACGGTTTTCATTTCCTGGGAACTGAGACGGCAAGGATAGCGGGGCATCTTGCCTGCCATTGAGAGCCTGATTTATGGTTTCAAGAAGAATATCGGCTTTCCAAGGAGACTGCTTGAGAATGGGCGGAATATAACTGGATTCCCAGGTCCCTGGTCGCCGCAGGCCTATTGACCTGTGCGGTTTTGTGGTGGGGTGTTTGGTGGATTTGGCGCGGCCATGGTTGAAACCCACCAGCAGGCTCCTCGCTGTTTGGACAATGACACATATAAATCAATTGGTTGTAAGGATCAGGCATGGCACCTGGTTTGCGTTGTCTTTAACGGCAAGAGATTAACGGCAGGAGAAGGGGTCCACCTTATCACAGGGCAACGTTGGCGAGTCCCGAGTCCAATG